>CABQIM010000007.1 GCA_902464375.1 uncultured bacterium
AAACTTATAGAAAATCTGTTCTCGATGGAATTTCAAAATCTCAATCAGCCTTGATGGCAGCACAAAAAATTAGCAAAAAAGTTGTAAAAGTCGGTTTTGAGTGGGATTGTGTAGAAAGTTTGAAAGATTGTATTAAATCTGAATACAAAGAGTTTGAAGAAGCAGTAGAACTTGGTGACAAAGATAAAATGGAAGATGAGATGGGCGATATATTTTTCGCAACCGTAAATCTTGCCAGATGGTACAAAGTTGACGCTGAACAAGCACTTTTGAGAGCAAATAAAAAATTCACCAAACGTTTTAGAAAGATGGAAGAAATTAAAACAAAACCGTTTGAAGATTATACATACGATGAATTCAATGATTTGTGGAAACAAGCTAAAGTACTCATTGGTGAGTAGATAAAAGAGGAGTTATAAATGAAAAAAATATTGAGCAGTTTATTTTTATTAGGTGTTTTCTGTATGCCGGCATTTTCTGCGGAACAATATTCAACAGTTTGCGCTAATCATATTCTTGTACCAACAGAAATGGATGCTATAAAATTAAAAAGCCAAATAAAGAGTTTTGAAGATTTTCAAACTTATGCAAAAATGTATTCTCAATGTCCATCAGGTAAAAATGGCGGTGATTTGGGCTGTTTTAAAAGAGGACAAATGGTTAAGTCTTTTGAAAACGCAGCATTTAGTGGTACTGTAGGAGAAGTTTCTGCTCCGGTTCCATCACCTTGGGGATACCATTTAATTTGGGTTACAAAGAAATATTGATAATATGAAAAACAAACTTCTTGCAAATCTAGCATTATTTATGACAGCCTTTATCTGGGGTATATCTTTTGTTGCACAAAGAGAAGGTATGGAACACATTGGACCGTTTACGTTCAATATGGTAAGAAGTTTTTTAGGAACACTTAGTCTGCTTCCGGTAGTATTCTGGGTTAAATTTTCTAAGCCTGATAATCGAACAGAAAGACGAAAACGCTATCAACATATAAATCTTGCAAGAGCTGGAATCGCTTGTGGTTTTGCATTATTTACTGCAATGAGCATTCAACAGTATTGTATGCAATATGTTACAGCCGGAAAAGCCGGATTTATATCCGCTCTTTATATTATTTTTGTTCCCATAATTGCAGTGTTGCAAGGACAAAAAATGGAAAAGAATGTTGTTGTGAGCGTGATTCTTGCAATTATCGGATTATATCTATTGTGTTATAAAGTTGGTGGCGGTTTTAACGTATATGATTTAGTATTGCTCGTTGCTGCATTTTTCTACGGAGTACATATTTTGATTGTGAACTATTATTCAGAAAAAGTTCATCCTGTAAAAGCTTCGTGTTTGCAATTTTTGGTAGTAGGAATTCTTTCGGCTATATTAACAACAATGTTTGAAACACCGACTGTTTCCGCTATTTATGACTGTCGAGTGCCAATTTTATATGCAGGTATTTTAACTTGCGGAGTTGCATATACTTTGCAAATTTTTGGACAAAAAAATACTCTGCCTGTAATAGCGTCTATTATTTTTAGTTTAGAATCCGTTTTTGCAGTACTTGGTGGAGCAGTTATCTTGGGCGAAACAATGTCACCTAGAGAAATTCTAGGATGTGTATTTATGATAATAGCGGTTGTTCTTTCTAATGTGAAATTCGGAAATATAGATAAACTTGGACGTAAGAGAGTTTAAACTGTAAAACTATTTTTCAATCAACCGTATCCTAGTATTAGAATAATACTCTCGATTGGTTGCATTAGCGGCATTAATCCTTTGGAGTTTATTATCTAATTCTGCATTAGGATTTTTTTGAGCTGCAAGTCTTAAGTATTTTATTGCAGTTTCGGTATCACCAAGTTTTGCATATATATCACCTAGCTTGTACAATGTTTCGTAATGTTCGGTATATCCGTGTTTATAGGCTTCTTTGTAATTTTTTAGCGCCTTTTTGTAAAGCATTCTTTTGTAATAAAATTCGCCTAATCTAAAGTAAGGTTCAGGTTTTGAAGAATCTACACCGAGTGCCATTTCAAAACATCCGCGTGCATATTTGTCCTGCCCTAATAAATCGTAAAGTGTTCCTAAACGTGTGCTATAAAAAGTGTTTTGCGGATTTTTTCTGTGAAGCATCATGTATAAATTTAAAGCTGTTGTCATATCGTCGTTGAGCTTTCCGCTGTAATTTTTTGTTGCAAGGTTATAATAAAAACCTGCTTTTGCGTCCAATTCTTCTTGTGATAGTTTTGTGTAATCAAGCGGAATGTGGTATTCCAAACGTCCTTCAACGGCTGCGTGGACAGAAACGGTTGTTACATAAATAATAGAAATTGCTAATAAAAGTTTAATCGATTGTCGCATATAATTCATCTTTACATTCTATAATAATATCTATTATATCAGATAATTTTCTTGTAAAATAAGATAAGATAGGTTCTAGGAAATAGGGGCTTTATAACAGATGAAAGAATTCGTATGTTTGGCAATGTTTGTAATACTTTCAACGCTCTTTGCAGTGGCAATGCTGGCTGCAGGTTTTGTTTGCCAATACAAGAATAAAACATTTGTGAAAAATTCTACTTATGAATGTGGAATTGTACCAACGGCTGACGCTAGAATACAGTTTGATATAAGATATTTTAATTATGCAATTATGTTTTTGATATTTGATATTGAAACTATATTCCTTTATCCTTTTGCCGTATTTGTTAACGAACTGGGGTTCTTTGCAATAATAGAAGCGTTTGTTTTTGTGGGTTTACTTTTATTTGGGCTGGTTTATGCTATAAATAAAAGAATTTTGAGGTGGAGCTAGAGAGGAATATATGGAATTAATCAAAGATATTGAAACAAAAATTCCGGGGGTAATTGTTACCTCTATAGACTACATTCTCAATTGGAGCAGGGCAAATTCTCTCTGGCCGCTTACTTTTGCGACTTCTTGCTGCGGTATAGAAATGATGCAAACGATTGCTTCTGATAATGATATTGCACGTTTTGGCTCAGAAGTTTTTCGCGGCTCTCCAAGACAAGCTGATTTATTAATTTGTGCCGGTACAATAACTTATAAGATGGCACCAGTTTTACAAAGATTGTATGAACAGATGGCAGAACCTAAGTATGTAATAGCAATGGGGGCGTGTACTTGTGGTGGCGGAATGTTTGCAGAAACATCTTATTCCGTTGTGAATGGGATTGATGAAATTATTCCTGTGGATATCTACCTTCCTATGTGTCCGCCAAGACCGGAGGCTCTTTTAGATGCTATTAGAAAATTGCAAGCCAAAATTAAAAATGAATCTATTTTGACGAGAAAAGAATTTATCCAATCTCATAAGTTGCAGCCGCTTGATGAAAATGGATTTCCAATGAGTGAGGTGTCTGATGAATTGGGATAAGTTTTTGGAAATTTTTGCAGATTGCGAACTTCTGAGTGATAAAATTTTGATTAAGTCAAGGCTGAGTGAAGCCATAAAGTTTGTAAAAGAAAATTATCACTATGATATTTTGAAAGAAATTATAGCAATACATAATCCTGATAATATGATAGAACTCAATTATCATCTATATTCTACTGTAGATGAAGAAACTTTGTATTTGACATTTTTGACCCAAAATTCGGTTGAAAGTGTTGCAGATATATTTCCTTCGGCTATTGCGGATGAAAATGAAATTTATGATTTATTTGGGATGAAATTTTTAAACCACGAAGGTTTAAAAAGGCTTTATATGCCGGAAAGCTGGCAAGGGCATCCTTTGAGAAAAGACTATAAAGATATGAGGTTACGAGAAAATGACGACAACAACGCTTAAATTGAATCTTGGACCTCAACACCCGTCTACTCACGGAGTTTTGCGCCTTGTCTTAACTCTGGATGGAGAAAAAATCTTGGCTTGTGAGCCTGACGTAGGGTATCTTCACCGCGGTATGGAAAAAATGGCGGAAAAATTATCTTACATTCAGTATTTACCGATGGTTGATAGGATTGATTATCTTGCGGGATTTTTCTATTCAGAATTGTTTTGTAGAATTGTAGAAGATGCGCATGATATAGAACTCTCAAACAGAGTGCAAGCGATAAGGGTGCTATTGCTCGAGTTGAACAGAATATCTTCTCACCTACTTTGGATTGGCGCGTTTCTTATGGATTTGGGTGCAACTTCTCCATTTTTCTATGCGTTTAGAGAACGGGAGATGATATTGAGATATTTTGAAAAACTCACCGGTCAAAGAATGATGTACAATTATTTTGTTTTTGGCGGAGTTAGACGTGATATTGAATATTTAGAAGATGTAGAAGAAATTTTGAATATTCTTCCTGAAAAATTGCAAGATTACGAAAAACTTATAACAGAAAATCCTATTTTTATAAGAAGAACTGTTGCAAAAGGTATTCTTGATACTAAAAACGCACTAGATTATGCAATTACAGGTGTAAATCTTCGTGCAAGCGGAATGCGTTTGGATAATAGATTACAAGATAATTTGTATAAGGGATTTGATATTGGTGTTGTTGTAAGAGAAGAAAAGGATGCGATGGCACGTTATAAGGCGAGAATTGATGAGATTAGAGAAAGTATAAAAATCATTCGCCAAGCAATAGAAGTCATTAAATCAAATCCTGATTTGAATCAAAAATTGATTAATCCGATAAATTTAAAGCTTCCGGAAGGTGATTATCATTCTGAAATCGAAGCTCCAAGAGGTTTGGCAGGATGTTATATTCGCTCGTTTGGTAAAAATGAGCCATATCGCTTGAAATGGAGAACGGGTTCTTATTATTCCGTAAATCTTTTACGCAAACTTCTTGTTGGAGAATATTTGAATGACGCGATTGCAATTGCAGGTTCTTTGGATATTATTTTGCCGGAGGTGGATAAGTAGATGAATTATCTTTATTTTTTGTATATAGAACTCTTGGCAAAACATAATATTCCACAGCTTTTTGGAGATATTACATTTTATGTAATTCCATTTTGTGTTGTGGCTGTTGCGTTAATCCTTGTTGTTTTGTTTTTGGTACTTGCAGAAAGAAAACTTTTGGGATTCTTTACACAGAGAAAAGGTCCGAATAGAGTCGGTTTTTGGGGGATTTTGCAAACACTAGCTGATGCGTTTAAACTTTTGTGCAAAGAAAATATTACACCGGAAAAATCTGATAAATTCCTATTTAATCTTGCGCCAATACTGGTTTTTGTGCCAATGTTTGCTGCATTAGGAATTTTGCCATACAGCTCAGAATTTACATTTGTAAATACGAGTACAAATGTTATTTTGTATCTTATTTTGGCTGCATTTCCGGTTTTAAGTATCTTTTTAGCCGGTTGGGCTAGTAATAACAAGTATTCACTTATGGGTGCTGCAAGAAGTATTGCACAAGTCTTGAGCTATGAATTGCCTATTACGTTTGTAATACTTTCTATTGTCGTTTTAGCTTCATCGATGAATTTAACAGGTATTCCGCTTGCGCAGACTTCTAAATTCGGTTTGTTTGGTTGGTTTATATTCCCTTGTGTATTAGGTTTTTTAATTTTGTTTACAAGTATTTTGGCTGAACTAAATCGCTGTCCGTTTGATTTACCTGAGGCTGAAAGTGAATTGATTAGCGGATACAATACGGAATATTCCGGCATGAGATTTGCAATGTTTTATTTGAGCGAATACTCTATGATGTTTGCAAACGCGATATTTATCTCAATTTTGTTTTTGGGCGGATATTTATCACCTTTTGGAAAATATCTTTTTAGTTCATCATTCTTAATTTATTTTGAACAAGCTTTTTGGCTTTTCTTGAAAGCTTTTGGACTAATATTTGTTATGATTTGGATAAGAGCAACTTTCCCAAGATTAGCGTCGTTTGATTTGATGAAATTTTCTTGGACGTTCTTGCTTCCGTTATCAATTCTGAATTTGTTTATAGCAGTGTTAATCAAATATTCTTTTGGAGGGTTAGTGTAAATGAAATTAAAAATTTTAACCTCAATAAAAGCATTGTTTGATGGAATGATTGTTGTTTTTAAACATTTGTTCAGAAAGGCTGTAACAATAGAATATCCTGAAATAAAAAGGGAGCTAAATAATAATTTTCGTGGCAAACCTATTGTAGAAGGTTGTATTGGTTGTGGTATGTGTATAAAAGTTTGTCCTACCGGTGCAATAAGTTATGAAAGAGATGAGCAAGGAAAAATTTGTTCTTATAAAATTGATTTAAAGAAATGTATGTTTTGTGGAAACTGTGAATATTATTGCCCGAGAGGAGCTATAAAAATGTCAAATGAATATGAACTTGCGACTGATAATGTTGAAAATCTGACATTACATTATAAAGGAGGTTGTGATGATTAGTAATCCAATCGTATTTTATTTGGCATCCTTTTTTATAATTGTGTTTGCGCTTCTGACTCTGTTTGCAAAAAATGTGATATATTCTTTGCTTTCAGCAGTTATGGTATTCTTTTTTGGTGCATTATTTTTCTATATGCTAGGTTCAGAATATAATGCAATTATTCAGGCTGCGATTTATGGTTTAGCTGTTCCTATTATAATTGGTGTTTCAATTATGTTTGCTCCGACAAGCGGAAAATTTAAAGACAAATCTTTTGTTACACCATACGTAACTTTTATGTCTGCGGCTCTTTTTGTTTTGGCATTTGTGTATTTGGTTTTGATGTCATTAGCTATGATGCCGGATACATTCAGAGTTATGGATGTTTTTCAAGTTAACGCATTTGATGCAATTAAGTCTTTTGCTAAAGGTATTTTTATAAATTATGTCTGGGCTTTTGAGCTTTTATCTTTGCTTCTTACTGTTGTAATTGCAGGGATTGGCTTGCTAAGAACTGATAAGAGAACAAATAAAGGAGCTGAGAGAAACAAATGATTGAAATAACAATGTATCATTATCTTTTTATAGGGCTGGTTTTATTTGTACTCGGTTTGGTGGGCTCAATATTTGTAAAGAACGTTATTAAAGTACTAATCTCAATAGAAATGATGCTTTTGGGTGTAAATATTAACTTTGTGACATTTGCAAGTTATTGCGATAATATAGATTTTAACGGTTACATTATGGCGCTTTTTTATGTTGGTTTGGGCGCTGTAGAATTAGCGGTTGCGCTTTATATTTTCTATTTGATGTATCAGAAAAAAGAGAGCGATAACATAGAAAAGTATACGGATTTGTAAAGCAAAAGAGGAGGAATATTAGTTGTCAGACTTGATTTTGGATAATACGTATTTAATACTTTTGCTTCCGCTATGGATATTTTTAATCATTATGTGCGGCAGATTTTTTGCTGTTTACGTAAATAAATCCATTATTTATGTTCTAACGTTGCTTTCATCTTTTTTAGGTATTTTGTTGTGTTCAGCAAGCCTTTTAAAGCTTGATTATTCGCTTGAACAAAGTTTTGATTTTATAAAAATAAACAATTTTTCAATTCCGTTTGGAGTCTATATCGACAAAACTTCGCTTATAATCGCATTGGTTCTTTTTCTTGTGAGCTTTTTAGTCCAAGCTTTTTCTATTAATTATATGAAGGACGAGGTTAAGCAGTACAGATTCTATGCGTTTTTGAATATGTTTAATTTCTCAATGGCGGGGCTTTTATTCAGCCCGAACCTCTTTCAAATGTATTTTTTCTGGGAACTGGTCGGTGTGATGTCGTATCTGCTTATTGGATTTGATTATAAAAATCCTGTAAAGTCAGAAGCTTCAAGACGTGTGTTTCTAATGAATAGAGTTGGTGATACTGCTCTTATTGGCGGAATAATTGCTGTTTCATATTTTATGTACAATTATGGTGGAAATGCTAATTTTGCGTCTTTAAATTTTGAAGATTTTAATTCAATATCAGCAATACTTTCAGCTTATACTTCAACTCCATTATTCTATATTATATGCGGATTATTTATTATCGGTGCGGCGGTAAAGTCTGCCCAATTCCCGTTTTATACTTGGTTGCAGGATGCTATGGAGGCAAAACTTCCGGTTAGCGCATTATTGCATTCAGCGACAATGGTTGTTGCTGGTGGGTATCTTTTGATAAGAATGCTTCCGTTTTTCACGTTAGAACAGCCTTTGATGAATGCTATTGCAGGATTAGGAATTTTAACCGCTATTATTTGTTCTGTTTTAGCATCTATTGAAACTCATCCGAAGAAGGTTTTAGCTTATTCAACATCAGCAAATTTAGGTTTGATTTTTTTAGCAATTGGTTTTTTGAATATAAAAGCTGCTTTAATATTTCTTATAGCTCATGCATTCATTAAATCTGCATTGTTTTTATCGTTGGATGATATTAATCACTACGTAAACTATGTTACCTTTTTGCTAGGTGGTTTGAGTCTTTCCGGATTAATTTTTTCCGGTTTAATCTCTAAAGAATTGGTATACGCTGCAACTTCAAGCTGTCCGTTTGTTTCAATATTGTATTGCTTAGTTGCATTTGTTACTGCGTTTTATATTATGCGAATTGCGCTTGTTATGATTAAGGACAAAAAGCTTGTTAATACTGTAAATTTCAAAAAGTTTATACCAATTGGATTGTTATTTTTGTTAAATATAACTTTTTACTTTTTTATTAGACCAAAAGTTGAATATAAAATTGCAGAACCGTTCTATTTGGCATTTTTAGGCTGGGCTGTTGTTTATATTTTGTATGTAAAAAATTTGCTGACAAAGTTTGTAGTAACTCCAAAAATATTGGAAAATTTTTATAACAAAATCATTGTAAGATTTTATGGAAAACTTGCTCAAGTGACGGATTTTGTAGATCTAAAAATTCTATCAAATTATAAACCTGTATTATTGATTTCAGAAGCTTCTATTAAGGTTGCAGGTTGGATAGAAGAAAACGTTATGAATAAATCTGTGAAGATAACGGTTGAGGCTGCAAAAAAACTTTCTGAGTGGGGTGCAAAACTGCAAAGCAGAAATGTGCAGACTTATAATGCGTATGGTTTTATTCTGTTAACGATTGTGATTACACTAATTATAATCGGATACACAATGATGTTTAATCAATTAAGTTAAAGAAGATAAAGGAAAAATGATGAGTATATTTTTATCAATACCGTTTTTAATATTTATGCCGTTGGTGATTTCTGTTCTAATTTTGTCACCGCTTTTTACTAAAAATGAAATCGTAGTAAGAAGATTTGCCAAAAGTGTTTTTGGATTTCATTTCTTGTATATGATTTTGATGCTTGCTTGCTTTGATTCAGCAAACCCATATTTGAGCGAAATCCATTTCTTCGGACAGGATTGGATTCAATCTTTAGGGATAAAATTTATATTTAAGATTGATAATATTTCTATGATATTAACGACATTAACATCGTTTGTATTTTTGCTAGCTTCTTTTGCAAGTAAATTCAATATTAGAGCAAATCACAAATTCTATTATTCTATGCTAATGCTTTTGGAATGTGCAATCTTAGGTATTTTTACTGCCGGTGATATGTTTGTATTCTTCTTGTTCTGGGAATTGGAACTAATACCTGCATACTTTTTAATCGGCAATAAATGGCGCGGTAATGAAACAGAAGACGAGGAGAAGAATGCGCATAATTCTGCCGTAAAATTTGTGTTATTTACATTCTTAGGCAGTATGATAATGCTATTGGGTATACTTCTTTTGCATTATTATAACTTTGTAACAACCGGATTTCTGTCTGCAGAATTTTCGGATATAAACGCTTCTCAAATTCCAAATTTTATTCAAAATCTTATATCAGTATGCTTACTTATCGGCTTTGGCGTAAAACTTCCGATTGTTCCATTACACACTTGGTTACCGGATGCGCATACAAATGCTCCAACACCTATAAGTATGGTTTTGGCTGGTATTTTACTTAAAACAGGGGCGTATGGTATTTATAGATTCAATTATCAAACTTTATCCGATGCTTTTATCACAATCGCGCCAATTTTGGCGATATTAGCTTTGATTAATATTATTTATACAGCTTTTGTTGCTTATAATCAAACAGATATTAAGAGAATTGTTGCGTATTCCAGTATTTCTAATATGGGTTTAGTTCTACTTGGACTTTGCGCCATAAATAAAATCGGACTTTCAGCTTCAATATTTCATATGGTAGCGCACGCACTTGTAACTTGCGGTTTGTTTATGATTGCAGGTGTAGTTTATTTGAGATGTAAAAATCGTGACATAAATACTTTATCCGGTATTGCAACCGTTATGCCAAGATTGTTTGGTTTTGCGACCGTAATTGTACTGGCATCTATTGGCATTCCAGCTTTTGCACCATTTGTAAGTGAAATTTTAACAATTTTTGCTGCAATGAATGCAGATTTTTCTGACATATTAAAATTAGTGTCAGTATTCTCGCTACCGCTACTTATAGTAAGTTCTTGCTATATGCTTAAATTCTTGCACAAAGGATTCTTTGGAGAATTGCCTGAAGGATACGAAAAAATTAATGATATAACAGTGCACGAGTTTATTATTTTAGCAGCAGTTCTAGCAGGACTTGTTTTGTTTGGAATTTTCCCAAATACTCTTTTAGGTTTAATAGGATAATATAGAGGACGTAGCGATTATGTTGAACGATATTTTTAACATATTATTACCACAAATTGCATTAGCAGGATTTATAATTCTACAGCTCGTTTTGAGTATCATAATTCATCCGAGAAAATATAAGTATGCAAGATTAATTTCAACTGTTGGCATAGTACTGAGTATAATCTTGTTATCAACGGTTCAGACAGAGCCTCAATATTTTGGGTTCCATAATTCCATAATGTCAGATAGTTATACACTTCTGTTTGACTTCGCAATTTTGGTTTGCGGATTTTTAGTTGCACTCCTTTCAAGAAGTCATGTTAAGACGATTAAAAGAAATGCTTATGCATTCCACGCAATTCTTTTGGCTGGTATTTTTGGCGCAATGAATATTGTATCAGCGAATGATTTTCTCACTTTATTTGTGTCTGCTGAAATTTTAAGCTTTTCAACTTATTTTTTAATCGGTTCTGCTAAAGGATATTATTCAAAAGAAGCAGCTTTTAAGTATCTTCTGACATCTGCAATCTCATCAGGTGTATTTTTGTTCGGTGTTTCATATTTGTATGGAGTTTCAGGCTCTTTGAATTTGTCAAAAATACATGAAACAATTATCAATCAAGATGCGTCTATAATGTATTCAATATCTGCAATAATGATTGTTCTAGGGCTTATTTCAAAATTGGCAGTTTTTCCTTTTGCAAACTGGATAATAGATGTTTATAAAGGTTGTGAAACATCAGTTCTTGCCTTTTTGTCCACTATTCCAAAACTTGCTATATTCGGAATTGTTTGCAGATTGTTGGTATTCCCTCTTAGCAATAGTTTTGAATTAACGTTTGTTGTGGCAGTAATTTCACTCATAACTGCATTGTGGGCTAATACTTATGCGATAAGAGAGAATAATGTTAAAGTAATTTTGGCTTGTTCAGCGGCTGCCAATTCTTCTTATGTGTTGCTGGCTGCAAGCCTTGTTTCTGTATATAATTTATCTACTGTTATCTTTTATTTGTTATGCTATGTCTTAATGAATATTTCGGCTTTTGCGTTTTTAAATATTTGTGGCAATAATCATGATATGAATGTAAAAAGCTTTCAAGGATTATTTAATGCAAATCACGGTCTAACCGGAGCTTATGCATTTTCTATAATTGCGCTAGCCGGATTCCCGCTAACATCCGGATTTATTGCAAAAATATATTTGTTTACAGCTATTGCAAATTCAGGTTTGGTATTTGTGCCATTTCTGTTGATATTATTGCTTCTTACGGTTGTTGCTTTGTATTATTACTTGAAAATATTGCTTCCACTGTTTGCAAAATGTGATAAAAATATTGATGTTTCAAAATTGAATCCTGTGTTTTCACAAAAATTTGTTCTGGTAATTACTGCAATTATGACTTTGATTATTGGTATTTATCCGGAAAAAATTATCGAGTTATGCAGATTTATAGCTTATAATATATGATAAATTCTGTAAAATTTTTGTTCAAAAATATTGACAAATTTGAATATTTATTGTAATCTTCTGGAGTGTGTAAATATCGAGGGTTTAATTATGAAAATCTCTGCTATCCAATGTTATCAACCTATGCACGTAGTAAGAAGTGCAAAAAAGAACAACACAGTTTATGGAGCAACGATAAAAGATGATGTTCCAAGAGGGGATGTGGTTGCTTTCAGGGGCAATGAAACTGTAAAGGGTATAGGTATCGGAGCTCTTGTGGGTTTAGGTGCTTTGACGATTCTATCAGGAGGAGCTGCTGCTCCGTTAGCATATGGGCTTTATGCTGCTGCTAGTGGTGCTGCCGGCGGAATGCTTGGTAAAGCAATTGAAGAAACAAACAAAAAGAATGACAACAAAGATGACAAGGGTTAATTTTATGCCATCTTTGTGCATGTGTGGAAGAATTGAATAAGAGTTCAATTCTTTTTTTTGTGCTAAAATATAGCAATAATTTGGAGAATAAAAATGTTCAGTACTGATATTATTTATGAAGTAGTTACTTTTGCCGTAGGTGATACAAAATCCGGAAGCAAAATGGGAAAACTGTTACTCAAAGACCCTAATAGCGGTGAAAATTTGAATTGTATTTTGTGGGAAGAAGCTCTTAACAGAATGGATTCAAAGCTGTTTAGATGCGGTAATCAACTTAGAATAGTATCAGGTTCTTTTAATGAAAAATATAATAATTGCCTTGTTTCAGCTCTTGAACTTATAAAAGAGGCAAAAACCGGTTTGGATGAAAAAGAACGTGAAACAGAATATCAGGCACTAGAAAGCTATATTGCAAGAATTAGCGATGAAAAATTAAGAACTTTTGTATCTGATATTTATGCAAAAAACAAGGATAAAATCTTGATTATGCCGGCAGCAAAGCTTATGCACCACAATTACATTGGTGGTCTTATGGTTCACACATTGGAGTGCTTAAAGTATGCAGAAGTTAATTTGCAAGCATTTTTCCAGCGAGTTAATCAGGATGAAGTTTTTGCAGCGTGCCTTTTGCATGATATTGGTAAAATCTTTGAATATACAATTAATACAGAATCAGGTTTGATAGATTATGACGAAAACTTTAGGAAAGAATGGATTTCGCATTCACAATACGGTTTTTCTGTTTGTATGACAGCTGGGTTCAAACATGTAGCTAAAATGATTGCCGCTCACCACGCCAGAGCTGATTGGGGTGCGATAGTTGATTTAAATGAAAAAGATTTAGAACCTTATGTTTATTTAATTCACCATATTGATGATATGTCTGCAAAATTTGGTAAGACCAATGTTGCAATGCTTGGATAAGAAATAAACTACTTGATATTTGATTTTGTTTTTGATTTAATTATTCCAGTAGCAATGAAAACATTGTGAATGTATTTTTGAAAATAGAATATGCCGATGTGATGGAATTGGTAGACGTGCCAGACTCAAAATCTGGTGTAGGCAACTACGTGCCGGTTCGACCCCGGCCATCGGCATTTTTATTTTGCACTAGGCTTTATTATGAGAATACAAAATATACAGAATTATCCAAGTTCGCAAATTTGTTGTGCAAAAAAAATGAATTCACCTCAAAAAACTACAGGAAGTATTTTACAACCAAAAACGCCTTTAACTGATGGTTTGAGTACATTTGGAGCTTGGTTCGTCTTTGGGGTCGGTCTGGATTTAGTGTCCAGAAAATGTCAGTTTTCTAAATCACCAATGAAAAATTCTCTTGCTATCAATGGGCTAATCGGTGCAGCAGCGGGATTATTTGCTTTTTATCATGATAAGAAAAATTCTTAAAAAGGAGATTTTATGATTACTCGAGAAGTTAGAGAATGGCTGCAAAAAGTTGAACGCAGACAATATTCTTATGACGATGCAATGTATGAATTTATGAGATTTTCTTCCTTTTTAACAAGAGAAGAGATGAAGATGATTAAATCAAAATTGGAAAGTTCGTATAAAAAATAACAAATTTTTGAAAAAACATGTTAAAATGAAAATGTAAGGTGAAAGAGCATGTTTAATAAAAAAGTAAAAACCAATATGGAATTGGAGATTGCTGAACAAGCGAAGATTGTTCCATATATTTTGATGAAATACATAAACCCTGAAACCGGTGAAATCAAAATAGATTTGCCGGACAATGTTACGAAAATTGTACTTGTAGCAAGTGGTTCTTCTTATCATTGTGCAAGATTTGCGGTAGATTTGTTGGAAAAATTCTCTAAAATAGAATCAAGAGCGATATATTCCAGCGAATTTCTATTAAAAAATGTAATTCCGCATGATGACAATACTTTGTACATTTTTATTACACAGTCCGGTGAAACCAGCGATACAATTAAATGTACGCAGAAAGTAAAAGAAAATTCTAACCTTGCAACTCTTTGTATTACAAATAATGAAGAGTCTACAATATGGAAAGTTTGTGACTATCAGGTTGCTTGCTATGCCGGTGTAGAAAATGGTATTGCTGCTACAAAATCTTTTACTTCTCAAATGCTTTGTTTAATATTGATTTCATTGAAGCTTATTGAAAAGGTCCATGGAAAAGATGCGACAGCTGAATACAAAAAATCTTTATTTAGCTTGCCTGCAGTAATAGAAAAAGCGCTTGCAAAAAGAGAAGAAATAAAAAAATTGGCGCGTATTTTAGCAAAAGAAAATCTTATTGTCATTACTGCTGATGGAATTTCATATTCTTTAGCGAAAGAAGCTGCATTGAAAATTAAAGAAACTTCTTACAAAAATATCAGTGCTGCAATTTTGGGTGAATTTATGCATGGACATGTTGCCGTGTTGAATAATAAAGCAACATTGATATATATTGCAGTTGATAAAATTTCAAAGCGTTCAATCTCAAATTTAAATAAAATTAAAGCGGATTATAACCCTAAGATGGTTATAATTGGACCAAAAGGTGAGGATTTGAATCCGGATTATAATATCAATATTGTATCCGATAACGAAATTCAGCAAATGTTTGCTGATGTCCTAATATGTCAACAATTGGCGTTAGAAATAGCTTTGAAGCTAAAACGTAATGTCGACCATCCCAAAGGACTTCATAAAGTTGTGGTAGATAAGAATATCTAACCTTCGCCCATTTCTATTTCACGTTTTTGATATCTTGCAGCTTTTGCATTGATTGCGTAACAAGTTGAACAAAGCTTTTGAGAGAGCATAAACATATTACGTTGAATTGCTGCAACATCATTCATTGCTTCAAGCATTTTGTTTGGATCAACCATAGATTCCATTGCTTCGTGGTTGTCAACTTTTTCGTCTGCGTATTTTTTTACTAATAACTTGTCGATATAATCTCTTGCTCCGATTGCCATAATCAAAGTCTCCCTATGTATTCCTATTATTTCCCTTACTTATATAAAGTTTTTTGTGGTTGAAAAATTGCTTAAATGTAACACAATGTTACAATATTGACAAAATTAACTCTTATTTTTATTAAAAATCGTCGTTACACTTGCTAGATAACCATGTTTATAATACGATAATAGCGACTACACTGGTCGATAGGTACAACCCTAGTCTGGCAAAACAAATATACGGAGTCGGCAATGTATCGGTTGGTATAAAGTTTCAAAGATGGAGCAGTATAGTCCGTAGTAAAACAAGTTAGAAAAAACAAAGGAGACAAAGATGTCAGTAGCATCACTTATTGAACTTTTAGAAGCAGGCGTTCACTTTGGACACCAAACTCAACACTGGAACCCAAAAATGAAACCATATATTTATGGAGCAAGAAATGGTATTTATATTCTTGATTTGAGAAAAACTACCGATTTATTGGACGCAGCTTATGATGCAGTTAGAGAATATGCGGCAAAAGGTAAAAACGTACTTTTCGTTGGTACAAAGAAACAAGCAGCAGAAGTTGTAGCTGAAGAAGCTAACAGAGCTGGTGCTTATTATATCAACAGAAGATGGTTAGGTGGTATGTTAACTAACTTTGAAACAATCAGAGGCAGAGTTAACAAACTTAGAGAAATGGAAGAATTCATTTCTTCTGGTCACATCGAAAAATTACCTAAGAAAGAACAAGCACAATTGAACAGACAACTTGCTAAATTAAGCAAGACTTTGGGCGGTATTAAAGAAATGCGCGGTCTTCCTGATATCATTTTCGTAATCGATCAAGCTAAAGAAGATATCGCAATTAAAGAAGCTAACAAATTAAACATCCCTGTTATTTGTTTAGCTGATACAAATGCTAACCCAGATGGCATCAACTACATTATCCCTGGTAATGATGATGCAATCCGTGCTATCAAATTGATTACTTCAAAATTGGCTGATGCAGTTTTGGAAGGTAAACAATTAAGAGAAAACAATGCTAATTCAAAAGGCAAAGTAGAAGCTGTTACAGCTGCTGATGCAGGTGTAGAAACTGCTAACGTTTAGAATTGTGAATAGTGAATGGTGATTAGTGAACTTAACTTTTCACTATTCACTATTTAAAGAAGGAGATATTTAATATGAATATTACAGCTACAATGGTAAAAGAACTTCGTGATAAAACTGGTGCTGGTATGATGGATGCTAAAAAAGCATTAGTAGAAGTTGATGGCGATATGGAAAAAGCAATGGAAGTACTTCGCCAAAAAGGTATTGCTTCTGCTGATAAGAAAATGGGTAGAATCGCTGCTGAAGGTAGAGTTGGTTCTTACGTTTCTGATTCAGTTGGTGCTATGATTGAAGTTAACTGTGAAACAGACTTCGTTGCAAAGAATGCTGAATTCATCGAATTAACAAATGGCTTAGCTCAAGTTGTTGCAGAATCTAACCCTGCAGACGTTGATGCTTTATTGGCAACTGTTTGCCCTAAATGCGGTAAACCAATCGCTGATGTTATCAAAGAAAAAATCGCATCAATTGGTGAAAAAATCACTGTTAGAAGATTTGTTAGATATGAAGGCAACGTTGCAACTTATATCCACAACGGTAAAATCGGTGTTCTTCTTCAAACAGATGCAAAAGATGACGTTTTGGCAAAAGATATTTGCTTACACATCGCATCTTCTGCTCCAGAATTTGTTTCAAGAAAAGATATTCCTGCAGAAGTAATTGAAGAAGAAACAAGAATCGAAATGGGTAAAGAAGACTTGGCTAAGAAACCTGAACAAATCAGAGCTAAGATTGTTGAAGGCAGAGTTAACAAGTTAATGGCTCACAGATGTTTGGTTGAACAACCATTCGTTAAGAACCCAGAACAAACTATTGAACAATTGATTTCTGGTAAATTCAATATCGTTAAGTTCGACAGATTCGTTCTTGGTGAAGGTCTTGAAAAGAGAAACGACAACTTCGCTGATGAAGTTATGAGCCAATTGGGCAAATAGTTAGTTTCTATTAGAAATATTAAAAACAGGGGAAAGATTTTCTTTCCCCTGTTTTTTTATGTGTTTTTATAATGTAGGTCAGCTTTACCAAGCTGACAAAATTTCATCATTTGTAATTTTTACCGGACAATAATGCTTACAAGGTGCGAGGGATGTTTTGATAGACAAAGCCTTTTAGCTTGAATTTTTGTAAAATTTACACTCAAACCTCTTGTAAGTTTCGAAAAAAGAGTTAAACTGATAACAGAGGATTAGTTATGAGCTCGATATCAGGTATAAATACATCCATTTACTCCGGACTAATAGAAGATTTATCTTCTTACCTTCCTTCGCGCTCCGCTTTGGATGCCAAGACTCCGAGCGTCAATCGTGATGAAGCATCAACCGTAGATTTGAGTAATTATTATTCTAATATTATGCCTGGAGATGCCCTTCAAACTGTTGCTGAAAATGTATCTCAATCGGCTAAGGATTTAGATAACGCAATGGTACAAGCTTTAGAAAACGGCTATACAGTTCAGGATGCTTGTAATATTCAAATGGCAAAGGCAGCTTATGCAGCAAACTGTCGTGTAGCAAAATCCACTTTTGAGCTTTCAATTTAGCAGTTTATGGTCTAGATTTAGTTTTACCCGAGTGTGCAATTTTTATTTTTAAAAAATTGCATTAATCTGTGGTATGAAAAAATTTTTGGTATTGTTAATTTTTGCGATAATTCCGGTTTTTGCGTACGAAGTTTTTAACCCTGATAATTTTGATTACAAAGAAAGTGGCGATAAACTCCTTTTTGTCCTTGATTATTCAAATAGTATGGGTGAATATTTAGAGCATAAAACCAAGGTTAATCAGGTAAAAGAGATGATGTATCAAATCTTGCCGCAGATTTCTGATAGTACAAAAGTCGGACTAAGAGTTTACGGTCATACTTGTAATCTGATTGCGTATAATGCGTGCAGAAGTTCTGAACTCGTTGTGCCCTTAGGTTTTTCTAATAAAACCAGTATTCTTTCAGAAATGTCACATCTTCGTCCGAGAGGAATGACACCGATTACATATTCTCTAAAACAAGCTGTCAATAAGGATTTGAATGGGTATGACGGGATTAAACACATAATTCTATTGACTGATGGTGGGGAAAATTGTGACGAAAGTCCGTGTGATTACGCTATTGAGCTTGTAAAAATCAGAAAAGATATTAAGATTGATGTGATAGCTTTTAATGTTCATGATGAAGATGATTTGGCACAGCTGCAGTGTACTGCAAATGTGACCGGAGGACGGTTTACTGAAGCTGATACAAAAGCGGAATTGTTCCGTTCAATGGAAGATTTGGTATTGCCGCATAAAAATGTTGAAGCGACCTTGTATGGAACAGAATAAAAGCTTTTTGAAGAACATATTTAATCGCCTATTGCACAGGTGGCTGATTTTTTGTATAATTCAGTTAGTATGAATAAGCGTGTTAAGAAACTTTCTCTTGCCATTTATTGGCATATGCACCAACCGGTTTATGAACTTGAAGGTACTTATCTAATGCCTTGGGTGCGTTTACACGCAGTTAAAGATTATTTGGATATGGTTTTGATTTTGGAAAAATTTCCCAAATTAAAACTTAATTTTAATATTGTTCCGGCACTTTTAGATTCAATTATTGATTATACAGAAAACGGTTATCACGATATTCATTCAGAGCTTTCTGTTTCTGATACAGAATTTTTGAGTGACGAAGAAAAAGCTTTTATATTGAATAACTTTTTTAGCTCAAAATTTGAAACGATGATTTATCGAAGTGAAACATACAAAGAGCTTTATCAAAAAAGATTTTCTAAAGATGTTGCGACGTTGGAGGATTTCTCTGCACAAGAAATTTCGGATTTGATGGCTTTATTTAATCTTGTGTGGATTGACCCTATTCATTTTGAACGTTATCCACGTTTAAAAGAGTTGTGGGAGAAACAATCTGGATATACACGTGATGAAAGAATTGAAATTGTTGATATTCAAAAGCAAATAATAAAGGAAATAATACCGACTTACAAAAAATATATTCAGGAAGGTCGGATTGAATTAACAACAAGCCCTTATTATCACGCGATTTTACCTATTTTGATTGATGTAAAAGCTTCTGTAAAAAATGTAATTACAACAGAAGGTTTGCCTGCAAGCATGGGTATGCTTGATGATGCAAAATACCAAATAAAAAGTGCACTTGATAGAATAGAAGAAGTTTTTGGGGTAAGACCAAAAGGGATGTGGCCTCCGGAATTATGTCTTGGACCAAAAACGCTGAATTTGTTAGCAAAAGAAGGTGTAAAATGGACTATTTCTGATGAGGGGGTTCTCGCTAACTCTATAAACTTTGATTTTATTAGAGATTTTAAAGGTAATCTTACAGATCCGTATCATTTGCTAAAAGTTTATAATTATGAAACTAAGGATTCGAATATTGATATTATTTTTCGTGATAGGTCAATTCCAAATTTAATAAACTTTGAGTATGCAGGAATTAATTCAAAAATGGCAGCAGGCGATTTGTTTGAAAAAATTAAGATGATTCAAAACAAGCTTTTGGTATCACCTGATGAAAAACATTTGCTTACAATAGCTTCTGATAGCGAAAACTGTTGGGAAAACTATCAAAATGACGGACGTGATTTTTTAGAAAATATCTATTCTATGATAGAAGAGGACGAGTCTTTAGAAACAGTACTAATTAGCGATTATATTGAGCAAGACCAACACAAAAAAAGTTTGAAAAAGATTTATTCCGGTTCTTGGATTGATAAAACTTTTCAATTCTGGATTGGAGATGCTGAAAAAAACAAAGCTTGGGCTTATTTGAAGAAAACAAAAGATGATTTTGATAACTTTGTAAAAGAAAATAAAAAGCATCCGAAGATTAAACAGGCAAAGCGAGAATTGCTGATAGCAGAAGGCAGTGATTGGTTCTGGTGGTATGGAGAACCTAATAATTCCGGTCAGGATTACGTTTTTGATTATATGTTTAGAGAACGCTTAAAAAATGTGTATCTTGATTTGGATTTAAAATATCCGGAATACTTGGATAAGACTTTGATAACGTCAGTAGAAGTACCGTTTAGGCATCCAAAACGAGCCATTACGCCTCGTATGGACGGTTTAAATTCCAGTATTGAAGATTGGTATAATGCAGGTTCGCTTAGCTTACTTGATGGTCCTGTTTTTAGAGAAAACAAGAATGTTGATAAGATAAACTTTGGATGCGATAAAGATAATGTTTATATAAGACTTTATGTTAACAAAGGCTCCGGTGAAATTACTTTTGTTGACAGGATTAACCAGTTTTATATCTATACCAGAAATGCGACCAGAATAGGCGATAGAGCGTATATCAGATTAATTAGCAAAACAGATAACCCATATCCTATTTTGTTGGAAAAATTTGAACGTGAGCTAACTCTGACTTTGGTTAAAGACACTCTTTATCCTGTCCGATTAACAGCTGTGCTGCACCCGAATATGTGGACGCTTGATAATCCGGAAGGTATACAAATTGTGTACAATGATGTTATTGATATTTGTATACCATTTGATAAGTTGGGTATAAATGCCGGAGAAACGGTTGAGTTCTTTATGGCAAATACGGATTCCGGTGTTAAGAATACTTATATTCCGCAAGAAATCCTTATGACAATGACAAGAGAAATTTAGACTACATATATTTGATTAAGATATTCATTAAGTCTTCTTTTTTTCTGAATCCGCTAAAACGTTCCATTTCTCGTCCATTTTGGAATACTAAAAAGGTTGGGAAAGAACGAACTCCAAGCCTTTTAACAAGTTCAGGATTCTTGTCTACGTCTACTTGCCCTACGTATATTTTATCCATTTGCAGAAGTTCATCTTCTTCTTTTGCACAATAACCGCACCAAGTTGCATAAAATTCTACAAGTTTTAAACCTGTTGCTGTTTCATCAATAAAATTATCCCTGTTCAATTCTTTTAGCATAAATTTTCCTCCTAAATAAGAATATTAGAATTTGGTAATTATTTCATTGCCTGATTGGTTAAAAATGATTTCACAGAAAAAATATGTACTCTAAAATAGCAAAATTATTTTTTATAGGACTTATAAAGGTATGAAAATAAGTTTTACCAATACTAACCTTACATTTTGTTCAACCGGAAGATTTTATAAAGCTAAAGATGGTGATGAATTTGGTTGTAATAGTTGGCTTTTTCGAGAAGATATGGACTGGAAAAAGTTGGCAGAATATGAAATTATGCATTTTAAAGACAAAGAGCAAGTTAATACTCTTATGTTTGCGGCCTCTGATGGTTCAGAAGCGTATACAAATATTATTTCTTTGTATGAAAATTCTAAAACGCAGGACGATACTAAAAAATTTTTCCCTATAATGGCATATGATTTGGATGAAGAAATTGTAAAAGCTGCCAAAAGTGGTTATATTAAGACTTGCTTGAATGATAGAATGCAATTACAGATGAAGTGCAATAACTATGAAGATTATTTTGAAAATACGGATAAAAAGCTGGAAATTGCAGAAGATAAAGGCTTGCAGAGAGAAAAGACATTTAAAGTGAAAGATATTTTAACGAAGAATGTTAACTTCCATCAAGGCGATATGTTTGAAAAAATACAGGAATTAAAAGATAATTCCAACACTGTTCTTATGTGTAGAAATATCTTGGGCTACTTTTTAGATGATAAAATAGAAGAGTTCATTCAAAGTGCTGCAAAATTTTTGAAGTCAGGCAGTCTTTTTGCAATTGGTAATCATGATACAAGATTCTTTGATATAAAATCTTGTATGGAACATTTTGGTTTTAAACAAATTTTTCATAATTTATATGAAAAAATTTAGCGTTTATTTTTTTTGAAAAAAGCTCTGCGTTCTGCTGCAACAGCTTGTTTTTCGTCATATTTGTAGTTCGATAAATCCAACAAAATAGAACCTTTTGATTCTCTAGCCAGAGTTCTTCTTATTTTATAAGGATACGTTTCTTTCCCTTTTAGCCAGCCTCTATCTATGTAATTTATAATTTGATTAATGTAATTTTGGCAATGTTTTGGAATGTTTGGAAACATCTTTATAAATTTATATAATGGCATATTAGAACGCATGCTGTTTGCGCCGCCTGACGCAAGTATAAAATTCCCTATATCATTTGCACCGCTATGACTGTTAGGTTTAACGTGTTCTATTGTTGCAACAGATGGACGCAAAAGCCTTTTTGCTATCTCTTGTTGACTTCTGTCTGCATATTTGACGATAAAAGCATTCTCACTTGTGCCGGATGTTGGAAGATAGACGGCTCTATCTTTTAATAGCCCAAATGTTTTACGTTCGCTTTTATTGGGAGTTATTTCGTCCAAAGAATCTAATAAAATTTTTCTCTTGAACGTATCCTCTTTATTGTTTTCAATGATAACTTGTCGGCAGCGTGTTGTTTTAGCATGCACTGCAAGAGCGTTATTAGGTGACATTCCGAGTGAAATTTTATCAACATCATCAAGAACCTTAAACTCTTCAAGCTTTAGTTTTGTTATTGCACCGTTGTACCACATTTTTAGGCAATCTTGCATTTGAAAATCCGGATGAGTTTTAGCACAAGATTCAAACCGCTTAAAGATTTTTTTTTCGGTTTTTTGCATATATTTTTTGAATTTTGATAGGACTGCAACAGCTTCTGCGATATTGGTACATTTATCAAGTTTTCGTTCTATATTACCAATGTCACTGCCAAGAATCATTTCTACACCAAAATATGGGCATTTCATTCTGCGGAGTTTCTTTAAGATGTTACCTTCGGAAGTATTTGCACCAAAAGCAATAGATTTTTTTTGTTCAAAAGATGGTTGAAAAGTAGCCATCGAGGATTTTGGCTTTTGAAAATTAGTTGATATAAAATTTATAGGAAAAATTTGCACTATAATGTCCTTTTTGAAGCTTTGAAAAAGCTCTTTGAAAGTATAATACCAAATTTTTTTAACCTTGACAAGGCTTTATGATTTATCATCCATAAGAGTAAATCTTAGGGTGTTTGAGTCAATTTTTTCGTTCCACATTTTTTTAGGACGAACCCAAACATCACCATTTTTTGTAGATTGATAAACTACCATATCTTCTTCTGTTTCAGAATGTTTGCCTAGAGCAATGATTTTATAAATATTACCTTTATAATGTTTGTATGTTTTACCGATAGTTATTTCTTGCATAAGTTGATTATAACATGTTTTTGTAGTTTAACATAAGTAGATTATGTAAGATTAAAAGAGGAGTTTTTATATGTATAAAATTGGTTTTATCGGTTCCGGAAAAATGGCAAGTGCAATTATAAAAGGGCTTATCAAGACAGGGTTTGCTAAACCGGAAGAATTGATTGCAACACAAGCAGAAACAGAAGGTGTTGAAGAAAAATCAAAAGAATTAGGTATTAAAATTATTCTTGATAATAAAGAGCTAGCAAAAAATTCAGAAATTATTTTTGTAGCAACAAAACCAAACCAAGCTGTTGGCGCATTAGAAGAAATTAAGGATTTAGTTTCTTCAGAAAAACTGGTTGCATCAATTGCAGCAGGCGTGACGACAGAAAAATTGGAAGCTCATTTGCCTGAAAAAACAAGAGTTATAAGAATTATGCCAAACACTCCGGCTCTTGTTGGAGAAGGTATGTCAGGTATGGTTGGCGGAAAATACGCAACAGAAAAAGATTTAGAATACATAAAAGGTTTACTTTCTACGATTGGTAAATGTATTGTTGTTGATAACGAAGCTCAAATTGATATTGTTACAGCCATTTCAGGTTCAGGTCCGGCTTTTTATTACAAAGTTATTAATGAAATAGCAAGAGCCGGTGAAAAATTAGGTATGGATTATGAAAAAGCATTGCTATTGAGTATCCAAACTGCGATTGGTTCTGCAAAAATGGCTTTGCATAGAGAAATTCCGATGGAAGAATTAATCTCTAATGTTGCGACAAAAGGCGGTTGTACTCGTGTTGGTGTTGATTGTATGGATGACAACAATACTGAAAAACTTTTTTATGACGTAATTAAGAGCACAACAGAAAAAGCTCACGCATTAGGACAAGGATAAAAATGATAATCATATTGTAACAATAAAAGCTGTCCTTCGCCTAATTGGACAGCTTTTATTCTTTCTTTTTTATGTTTTTCAAGAGAGAATGTATTTTTTTTAATTCTTTGGTGGGACATAGCTATATAATGTTGTAAAGATTTTTTCCGGATTATCTTTAAAATATTTATATCTTGAATAAACTTCTTTAGCGGTACATTTTTTATTATTCATAACACTATTTTGTAATGATTGACCAAGCTGTTTCATCATAAGTTTCATTTTTTCTTGCTGCTCTAAGTCATTGAATTTAGAATTTTTGTCAATGTGTTTTACAATATCTGCAACACTTACCATGTTCATAAGGTAGGTTATTTCAGCTTTTAATAAATTAGTGTTTTGAGAATTTAGAATAACTTTATTCTTTTTCATAAATTCGACACTTTCATTATTAATTGTAGAGAATGGGTCTGAAACGATTCGATTTTTTCCGGAGAAGAATGTTTCATCAAGATGTTTCGCAAGCATGTCAACGGCTTTCTTTTCATCCATTCCTTCCGGTAAGGTTGCTCCTTTTAATAATCGTTGTGCAATAGATTTTGAATTACCTATTAAATAATCTATATGAGATGTCACATTTTGAATAGCTTCTTCCGGAGTGAATCTCATAACATTTCCGGTATCAATAAATGTGAAAGGTTTTGCTTTGTTTTTTAAATCAATAAAGATATTACCGGCATGAGGATCTGCATGCATAACTTTTTGTCCTTTTTGTGGGACAGAAAGTAATTGTTCAAAGAATACTTGTACATAACTTCTCATCAAATCAGCAGCTTCATCCATTGTCAATTTAATATTATTATCTTTTAAGTACTCTGTTAATTTATCAAATTGGACACCATTCGCTTTTTCCATAACAAATATATTATTTTTTACGGAAATTGGAGCTACTGTATTATAATTTACTGCATATTTACCTAATGTTTTAGCGGCATCTGCTTCAAGCTTCAAGTCGATTTCCTTTGACCAAGCACCATAAAGTTCGTTAACTAATTTTCTTTGATACTCATATTCGTCAGGTTTGATTTTGTTTTTAACACGTTCAAGAGATTTAAGCATATTTTCTTTATCAGCTTTAAGCTTATCGGCACTCACCCATTTTTTTACCATTTTTACAACAACTTCTTTTCCTGTTTCATTGTCTTTAGCAAGGAATGTTTCTGCTATTGTACCGACTCCTAGTGGTTTATCGCCAATTATTGTGTATTTTTTGCCATAAGTATCCGCAACATATTTTTGAGCTTCTTTTGCCGTTCTGGAAGCAGGACAACTACTCTTGTATTTGTTCAAGAAATCATTAACAGCATTGATTCCTTTTTCGCTAATGTATTTCATTCTGTTAGCGTGCATTTTTTTCAATTTGCGTTTAAACCAATTTCCGGATTTTGTATCAATATTTTCATCAATAATTTTGTTTAAAGGATTTTTGCCTTCTCCTGCCAAATTAGCAAGAGCACCAATATTGCTTGGCATTGCTTGAATCATTTTTGGATAAAAAATGTTATACTGTTCAATTTCACGCATAATATTATTCATCTCTTTTTCTTTGATAAGAGATTTTGTCATAAATGTTGTTCTAAAAAGTGGTTTTCCGGTTAATTCCAATGATTCTATTGCCGGATGAACTTTATCACCAAATAGTTTTCTTAATGGCTTTGTTAGTGCCATGTATGGTTTAGAAAAAAATCCTTTTTTAGTGGCAGCTATTAAATCGTGTTGAGTTTTATTATCTTTTAAATTTGATTTTGCCAAATCTGCGAGTTCAGTTAGTGGCATTTTGCTCTTAAAATTCTTGATATTTTTTACATTTTCTTTGCTTTTTACAATCGCTTTTTCTAATACATCAATACGCTTATGGAATTTGAATGCAGAAAAAGCAGCTAGTCCTAATGCTGGAACCTTTACTAGCCAGCTGTTAGATAAATGTTCTGCAAAACCACTATCTTTATCGGCTTTTTTATTGAAAGCATATCGAGAAGCAGAATTAATTGCAACTGCACCGGCTAAACCAAGTTTGTAGGCATAAGCTAATGGAGCTGCTGCACCGTCAACAAAACCACTTCCCATGTCTTTTAAGATAGTACGCTCTTGTTTTTTATCTTTTTTGGACATTCCAATGCCGTTAATACCTCTAAGTAACGGTTTTGTAATCATGCCGGCAATAGCACTGATGCCTAAACCAACAAGAGAACTAATGGCTTCAAATTTTTTATTTTTTGTATACAAATGCGAATAAGTTTGTGCTTTTTTAATTAATCTAAATGTACCAGCAGCGGAAATACCGGTCATCAAGTCCATTGCAATTTCAGCTTCATTTTTTTGCTGGTCATAATATTGATTTAATTTTTTATCTAATTTATCAGCAGGAGTTTTGTTTAATTCTTTTTGAAGCTTTGATTTGCTTAACCCAACGCCCAAAGTGCCTTGAATTTTGTCAAAAAATTTGCCTAGCATACCTTGAGAACGATAAATTCTGTTCAACTTTTCTTCCGGAGTTTTATCAACAAAATCTTTTTTAGCCTGTTTTTGTTTCTGAAAAGCAGGGGTATAATTTGGAGTATTTATACTATTTGATAAAACAATATTATTCATTAATTAACCTTCTATTAATATAAAGTCTTGATATTGGTTGAAATTGCCAATTTGTAACATTTTATTAAAAATCTTTATGTTATAATTTCTTTAAAGGGAAGAACTGAAAAGGAATTATAACATGGAAAAATTTTATACAACGACAGCTATTGATTATGTAAATGGTGCACCACATATTGGTCACGCATATGAAAAAATTCTTACAGATGTAATTTTTAGACATTTTGCACAAAGATGTGACAATGCATTTATGCTTACAGGTACTGATGAGCACGGTATCAAAATTCAAAAAACTTCTGCAGAAAAAGGTATTTCTCCAAAAGAATTTTGCGATATGAACGCTCAAAAATTCAAAGATGCGTGGAAAGCGTTGGATATTAATTATACTCAATTTATCAGAACAACCGATGAACAGCACGAAAAAGTTGTACAAAAGATTTTCAAAAAACTTGTAGAGCAAGGTGATATTTACAAACACTCTTATGAAGGTCTTTATTGTTCCGGCTGTGAAGCGTTTTTGAGTGAAAAAGATTTAACAGAAGATGGACTTTGTCCTGATCACCAAAAGAAACCGGAAGTTGTAAAAGAAGAAAACTATTTCTTTAAACTTACAAAATACAAAGATGCAATTATTAAACACATCAAGACCCACCCTGATTTTATTGTTCCATCATTTAGAGCAAATGAAGTTCTTAATCAGTTAGAAAATATTGAAGATATTTCTGTTTCTCGTGTAAAAACAAATGTAAGCTGGGGAATTCCTGTTCTTGATGATGATTCTCAAGTGATTTATGTTTGGATTGATGCTCTTTCAAATTATATTACTGCAATTGGTTATGATCCTGATGGAAGCAGCGAACAGTTCGGAAAACTTTGGCCGGCTGATTTGCACGTAATTGGCAAAGATATCTTGAAATTCCATAGTATTTATTGGATAGGAATTCTTATGGCATTAGGTTTACCATTGCCGGAACATATTCTTGCTCACGGTTGGATTACTATTGATCAAACGAAGATGTCTAAGTCTTTAGGTAACGTTATATCTCCAACGGGCGTGTTGGAAGCGTTTAATTTAGATATCCCAGATCCATTAAGATATTATATGGCAACAGCAGCTCCTTGTGGTAAAGATGGTAATTATTCTGATGAAGATTTCAAAGAAAAAGTTAATGCGCATCTTGCAAACTCAATGGGTAACTTGCTTAATAGAACATTATCTATGTTAGTTAAGTATTTTGAAGGTGATATTAAAGCAGAATTTCTTGGTAAGAATGAATTAAAAGAAAAAACTTTAGAAACTGTGCAAGCAGTGAAACATCATTTTGATTATTATGAAGTTCAAGAAGCAGGCTTGAAAATTATTGAGCTCGTTGATATTACTAATAAATACGTAACTGATAATGCACCTTGGACTCTTGCCAAAGAGGGTAATATGGAAAAATGTGGTGAAGTTTTAACTAACGTGTTGCAAGTAATGACAGTGATTGCATCCTTAATTGCACCATATTGTCCAAATATTGCAAAAGCAATGGCAAGCCAACTTTCTTATGATTTAGAAACAAAACTTGATGATATTAATTGTGAAAGTTTGAGTGCCGGACATTTGATAGACAAGGCAGATATAAAGCCTGTATTCTTGAGAATGGATAGCGAATTGGCTGATAAGTCAGCAAAGGCTTAATAAAATTTTGTTTAATAATGCGTTCAGAAAATGAAATTTTCTGAACGCATTTTGCTAGCAAAAATATTTTTTACAGGTTTTTATAGCAATATGATGAATATAAAAATTGACGGAAAAAGGATGTTTATGCCTTTAAAGAAGGCAAAAGGTACTACAGAACAACGCTTGCAACGTGCAAGAGAGTTGAATTTGCAGTTTTATGACAATTTGCAAAAAGAATTTGTTGATAGAAAAGTTACACCGGCAAAGTTTAAGAGTACAATTTCTAAAACTGCCGGAAAGAGTTTTGATATTGATATAGAAAATCCTAATAAACATGTAACACCACCTTTTAGTCATTGTGCAGGAAAAAGTGGTGGAGAAAAATTAGATTCATATCTTTTTACAATTCCAAGAAGTGCTTATTTTGAAGATACTATTAACAGAAGTTCTGCGCCTACATTTTTAAAAATAACCCAACAATTTTTTAATGAAATAATGAACCCAAAATTTTTCAAACGAGCTGTTGCATTGATGAATAAATCAAAAACAGCTAATGTTCAGATGGAGTTTTATGAAAAAAATATAGCAGGTAAAAATGAGTTAACAGAAAAGCGTTTGGATAATTTGCTAAAACGAACTCCAGCAAAAATTAAGGTAGATACACTGCAGTTTTTTAGATACAAATTGTTGTCAGAGCAAAATATCGCAAAAGCAGAACCTCAAATTGATAGAAGTATTGCAAAAGCTGATAAATTGTTTTTCCAAAATAAAAACTATGATTTGAATGAATATAAGTATGATGAAAAATTAGCTTTGTTGAATAAAAAATTGGCTGAAACTTTGAGTAGCCAACGGGCTAAAAACACTGCGAAACTTAACGCTAGTGCTTAATCATTTCGCAATAAGGACATTCTTGAAATCCTTGATTTTTGTATACATGCATAGCGTGTGAATTTTCTTGTTCAACTTCAAGTTTTAATATGGCGTTTTCTTTTTGGGATTTTATGTATTCTATAAATTGAGGAATAATTTTCTTTCCTCTAAAATCAGGTTTAAGATATAAATCTTCCAACCAGTAGCAAATTTTTCCAAACTCTGTAGAGAACGATTGTGCAATCATCGTGTAACCACAAACGGTACCGTCAAATTCAATAATATATCCTTCTAATAATGGATTATTGCTCACGCACAATTCATAATCTGTTTCGAAAATCTCTTCACTTCCGTTTGTAAAAACTGCCTGTGATGAATAAAACTCACGCATCATTTGTAGAACATCTTGTTTATCCTTTGCAAGCATTCTTCTAAATAACAAATTCATAGTTTACTCCTCAAATGATTTATATTGAAGTAATTTTTTTCAATATCTTACCGCAGAAATTAACAAATGCGTTAGGCTTTTTCTCTTCATTTTTGTAAACATGACGTACACGAGGAGCACGATTATGCTTTTGTTCAAGCTTATCAATCATTCTATCAGCCTTAAATTTATTTAAGTATTTTAATATTGCTTCTTTTGGCGCTGAATGGAAAAGAATTTCGCTTTCCCCCCAAATTCTTGAGTGTCTGTCATAGATGCAGTCTATAGTGTATTCATCAACATTATCAAATCGAACTGATTTCGTTTGCATACTTGAAAGTTCTAAGATAGAATTGTGCTTTTCAAGGTAGTTTTCAAACTTTTTTAATTCTTTATTATTTTTGATAGCGTTTAATATATCTTTATCCCAGTATTTTGGTGAATATATTTTCATTTGTTGAAAATTGGGGTTGTTATTTTGTTTTGCACTATTATATTGGCTATATGCATTTATCTTTTGAACTTGCATTCAAAAATCTCCTAATCAATGAGTGTATTTTTTACCACTATACATTATACATAAAAAAATATTTTTGTTAATTCAGTTTTTAAAAATTGTAAAAATATAGCAAAAAATATTTTTACAGTTTTTCTAAATATGGAATAGCTATCAAACATGAATAGAAAAGGATTTTAAAATGTACATTACACCTGTTATTACAAGACAGTTTGCAAACAAAAATATTGGTTTTAAGGCGCAAGAAGAGTTGCCGACAGAGAAAGATTTATTAAACGAAGCACGTAAAGGCAAACTTGATGTTAATCAAGTAAGTAGAGAAGATGGCGAAACTTTGTTTCAAAAACTTGTAAAAAACAACTATGTTGCTGTAGTATCGTATATTACGGCTAAACCATCAGAACGTGACCGTATTATTAATTTTACGAATAATGGAATTTCACCTCTCGATTATGCTCAAACAAAAGAAATGCGAGCTCTTTTGATATCAAGAGGTGCAAATAAAGAAAAAACGCAAGCTGCTGTTAAGACTTCCCAACCACAAAGGAATAATAATGCAGTAGATGCACGAGAAGCTGCCGCAAAAATCTATGCGGAAAATCCAATAAAACTTCAGCCGAGTGCTATGCAGCCGGTGATGAAAGAAAATGTTTCTGTTAAAGAACCGGAAATTAAGAACACTCCTCAACCAATAATGGAAGAAGCTCCCGCAAAAGTTGATTATTTTGATTCTTTTGACGAAGTTGAAGATAATGATTATGAAGAAACTCCGACAACTCCTGCAAAAAATGAATCACATGAAAATGTTGAACAGTCTAAAGTAGAAGAAAAAGAAATAAAAATTCCTCAATCATATTCAAATTACAAAGTCTTAACTCTAGCTCCCGATGAACCTCAAAAGATAGACGATATAATCGGGATGAAAGATATAAAAACAGAAGTTAAAGAGAATGTTATTATTCCGCTAACTCAAAAAGGTGCGATTTTAACGCTAAAAGCAAATAATATTGATATTCCAAACGGGATTTTGGTTGAAACTCCTGAAAATATGACCCAATTTGTTAAAGCAATGTCAGCAGAAACAAAAATGCCGGTATTGCAAGCTTTCACACCGGATGAAGTTAAACCGATGTTGAACGATATCGAGAAGAATTACAAAGAAACCGGTACAAAAACAATAATTTTAATCAGAGGTTTTGATAAATTCTTTAATTCAAACCAATCAACTTGTTCTAATGGTGGTTTGGACGAAAACAACTTTATGCTTACAATCGAAAATTGTGCAGATAAAGGTGCATTAATTTTTGCAACAGCTGATGAAAAATGCAATATCAATAAGAAATTCTTAAGTGCCGGACTTTTTGATAAAGTTCTGGAGCTTCCAAAACCTTCTATTGAAGATAGAAGGATGTATTTGCAAGAATACTTAAGCGATAAGCATTTGTTTAGCAGAGTTGCTGATATTATAGATGAAATAGCTGAAAAAACAGAAAGCTTTACTTGTTCTGATATAGAAAAAGTATTAGAAGAAAGTGCAAGAAAATCTGTTTCTGACGAAAATTATGTTATTTCACCAGAAACGGTGAGGGAAGAACTTGCAAACTTTACAAAAGAGGCAGGAATTTGTCCTATTGATGATTATAATAAGACAGCAATCTTTGATACTCCGGAATTTAAACGAGTTCCGATGAGTGAAGACGAGATTACAAGACTGGATGATTTGGGCGGCATGCCGGATGTTAAAGAACGTTTGAAGAATTTGTATATTGAACCTTTTAAACATCTTGAAGAATTGAAATCTCAACTTGGTAGCAGCGCAATTCCGGACGGTGCAATTTTCTATGGACCGGCAGGTAACGGAAAAACTCTCACAGCAAAAGTTCTGGCTAGAGAACTCGGACTTCCTTTCTACGAAACAAAACTTTCTGATGTAGCCAGTTCTTATATTCACGAAGTTAGTAAGAATATAAGAAAAATGGCAAAACAATTGAACGAAAAATACGCTGCAACGGGTGAAATGTCTTTGTGGTTCTTTGATGAATTTGATTCTTTAGGTGAAGCAAGAGGTGGTAATACAGCGAGCCATAAGCAAGAAGTTACGGATACTTTGTTGCAAGAATTTAATAATCCATCTTCAAAAGGTTTTATCCTGATTGCTGCTACAAATGACTTGGATGAAGTCGATCCGGCTCTTAAACGTCGTGGCAGGTTAGGTAACTGGATAGCATTTTCTAACCCTGATAGAGAAGGTATTATTGATGTAGTGAGCAAAAATCTTGCTAAGACTCCGTTTACAGAACCTTTGAGCCATAATCCGGAATTCTTAGCAAAAGCTGCAAAAGAATTTGACGGAAGTTCTATGGCTTCAATCGTGTCTGTTCTTACTGATGCAAAACGTGCTGCGATATTATCCGGAGCAGATTTTAGTCATTGCGTAAAACAATGTTTTGATGACAATGCAAAACGTCAGATGGGCGAATTCTGTAACAAAGCCGGATTAAAACAACATCAGTATAGTGAATACGACTTCAAAAATCTTGATGAACTTGGCGGTATGACAGAGGTTAAGGAAGAATTACAAGACAATATTGTCGATGTTTGGAATCCGGAAATCAGAGCCGCATTGCTTGCTAATAAAAGAGCAATCCCAGGAGGTGTAATTTTGGAAGGTCCTCCGGGGACTGGTAAAACTACGATAATTGAAACATTAGCAAGACAAATGGACGTGCCTTTGTTTAAGATGAATTACGCTCAAGAAGGTAACGAATATATACATAGAGTTTCTAAAAACGTTACTGATATATTTGAAAGACTGGCTTTGCAGGCTAAAATTCTTAAAAAACCTGTGATGTTGTTCTTTGATGAGGCGGAAAAATTCTTCCCTCGCTATGCTCAAGGTCATCAGGTAGAAGAAGTTAATACCTATAAAGAGTTGATGAATAACGCATCTCGTAACAATATAATCTTAATTGGTGCAACTAACCATATTGATATGGTGAACCAAGAAATTATTGGTAACCCTAGAAGAATGGGTACAGTAATTCACGTTGGTAATCCGGAAGAAAAAGATAGGGCAAACTTGTTCAATAAACTTCTGTTTGGATTGCCAATCCTAGCTGCTCCACTTACTCCAATTGTTGTAAGTAAATTAGCGAAAGCTTCTGCCGGACTTTCAATCGGTCAAATATCCGATAGCATAGATAAGGCAATCGTTAAGGCTGTTAAAAAGAAACAAAACATAACCGAAGAACAACTTTTGGGTGTGTTTAAGTAAAAAATGTAAGATTAAATTATTAAATGTAAGGAAATATAAAATGCGAATCCAACCATCACAAAATAATAATACAAATTTCCAAGGTCTTTATGGAAATAAAGCAATGCTTCAAAAAATCAATAATTCTCAATTTAAACCAGAAATAGAGAATCTCTCCAAAAAATTTGATGTTGTTGCACAAAAAAGATACAGAGTTATATTACCATCTATGTTAGCAGGATTATCTGGAGTTGCTAGCAATCTAGGTGTTTCTATGTTAACAGCTGATCCAAAGGTTTTGGTACCTGCAACAATAATGTCAATTGTTGCGACTTTTGGAAGTTTGCTAAAATGTTTTTCTCAAGATTCAATTCAATTTGGAGAACTTTCTTCAGTACATAAGAATTTGCTTAACAAACGACTGAAATTTACGGGAATTCGTACAAGGAAATTCCCTCTTTCAAGCCTTTCAGAAAATAGACTTAAATATGTGGATAAAGCATTAACAATGGCAATTATAAGAGACCGTCCAGCTGGTATGTGCAAGCATGCGATTTTTACATATGATGCAAAAGGAAATTCGTTTTTCCATAAAGCTAATGATAAAAGCACGGTTAGATATGCTTTTGAAAAATTACCAAGAGAAGTTTTTTTGAAAGCTCTTTTAACACCTAATTATGCAGAAGAATTACCAATACATAATAAAACTATAATGAATGATGTATATCTATTAGAAAGTGTGGCTAGAAGTAGAAAAGTACCGTTATACTATGTTGTAAAAACTTTAGAAGTTCCAAATGGTGAAGGTGAAAGAGCTTTGGATATTCTAAAAAAATATGGTAATAGCCATACATTTCGTCAGTATGTGAAAGCTGCTTCTAAAGTAGAATTGCCGAAAAATGATTCTAATGTAAGACATTATGTTGATTTGGATAAAGATAAAAATGCAAATCTTGATAAAGAAAACGTAACTTCTTTGATAAATAAATTCTTAAAAATAGATATGTTAGACGAAAAATCTATGGAAAAGATAAATGAATATATTCATGATGGAAAAGTCGATTTGTTAAAACTAAATATGTATAGCTTTTTGAAATTTGATGAAGCGTCAATTGATAAGTTCGAAAATGAAATGACAACTCCAGATGAAAAAGGTAATCTTCCAGCTCATTATATTAAAGATAAAGAAACATTAAAAAACCTGAATGCAATTTTGAAGGACCGTCCAAAAGTGTTAGCAGAAATTTATTTAACTAAAAACAATGAAGGATTTACTCCTCTTCAAACTATGAATGTAACAGCTGATGAAGAAATGCTACGTAATATTTTTGAGACATTAAAATCTTCTCCAATTGAATTAGGATTCGTTTTTAAGGATGAAGATGCTGAAGGAAATAGTGTGTATGGATTTTTAGAAAATGAGGACAAAAAAGCTTGGAGGGGATATTCATTCTTTCTGAAGGTAAAATCTTGTATATCAGATTACAGGCACGAAACTAATGCACGTAATGCACGATTAGAAAACCTTGAAATTCAAAAAATTATAAGACATTTGAATTCATCATCTGATATTATAAAAATTTTGAATTGTGAAAATGTTAATGAAAGTTATGGTGAAAGCTTAAATACAACAAAAGTTATGCCTATAGTAATTGACTATTTATTAGAAAAAGCAAAAGATGATGAAAAAAGAAATATTATTCAAAAATTAAAAAAACTGCCACTAATTGACTATAGCCAAACGGATAAAAATGGTATTTCTGTAGTAGAAAAAATAGTGAATGCAGAAGATTTAGAATTGATAAAATTGTTACGAGATAAAAAATTAAAATATAGTGAAGTATTAGATTATACTTTTGACAATATTACAAATGATGATGTTAGAAATGAGGTTTTGAAGTTAAATTTTGAATTTGAAGATTTGGAAGAAGCTGTAAAGCTAGGGTCAATGAGAGTGATAAAAGAGTGTGAAGAACAGTTTAATTCTCCTTTATATAAAGGAAGTTATAATGGTGAAAAATTATTGCATTGGTCAATATATAGTACAAATAGCACTGATTTGTTTAGAACTGAATTTGTGTCTAGATATCGTAGGTATCTATCAAATTAAAAATGTATAATAATTTTAATAATAAAAA
>CABQIM010000008.1 GCA_902464375.1 uncultured bacterium
CCACCCTAGCCCTCCCCCTATAAAGGGAGGGAATGACCGCCACTTGTTTTTATATTTTTAATATATTTATGAAATACGATAAAAAATCGCAACGCAAGAGTGCCGTCATTGCGAGAAAATTTGGGCTAGGGGTTTGTAGTGCAACTTGAATATCCAAAAATTTTCGTGGCAATCTAGAAATTATTATCCTACTGGATTACTTCGTCACTGACGTTCCTCGTAATGACGTCATTATTGTAGTTACAACTACTGATTGTTTTAAAACAACTTTCAATTTTCCACTTTCAACATTCAACTCTTGAAAGATGTATCGTAATTAACTATAAGGATTAATTCGCCACTAATGTTCCTTTAGCTTCCCAAGAATGTGCTATATTGTTGCTGCATTTGCGAAATTGTCAAATCCATAGACGAAAATTTCTTTTCCAAACGTGATTTATAGCGGTCAATTTCTTTATTTGACTTCGTAATCTTAGAGTTCAAATTCGTTAATTCTCGATTGTATGCACTTTCTGTCACAGCAAAATAACCGGATACAGACTGCAAGGCATTCTCTACAATCGTTTCTACATTCGTAAAGATACCTTTGTTATCCTTGCTGCCAATAAGCAATGCCTTAACTGCGTCAGCGTCAGCCTCATAAGCTTTGAAGAACGCTTCCTTATCAAAATTCAAATTAATTATACTTGAATTTGATGTAGAAATATTGCTTGCACTCGCAGCTTCCACAGAAATTCCGATTGCACTTAAATTTCTGAACGTTGTTGCACCCAAGTCAGAACTTGTCATCAAACTCCTTAATTGGTTTCTAATCATCTTCAAAGTTGTTTGATTCTTCAATGCGCCATCTTTTGCTATCGCATCATCAACATTACTCATCAATTCGTTATAAGAATCCACAATATCAGAAAGAGCACTGGCAACGCTTTCTTTATCTTTTTCAACCGTAACTTTTATTGACGAACCACTAGTAAGACCATTCAGGTTCAAAGTTACACCCTTAATTCTGGTTATATCACTGGTAATTGTGTTTGATGTCGCAGTATAACTTGTACCATTGATTCTAAATTGAGCGTTACTTCCCAATTCTTGCGTATCAACATTCATTCTAGATACTTTGAGCGAACCATCTGCGTTCCATTCAGAAGTTGTGTAGCCCATAATATCAGTAAAGTTGCTGGTTCCTGCTTCTATGTTAATAAGAGCAGCGCCGGAGCTTCTTGACTTAATCACAAGCTTGCCGTCTATTGTGTCCCAATAAGCAGTTGCATTAGCGCCTTCTGCGTTATTAATTGTTGCCACAAGATCGTTAATCGTAGTGTTTGCATTAATTTCAATTCGCTCAGTACCAATAATAAAAGAGCCTGCTGTAACTTTTCCACGCCTAAAGATTCCGTCCGCCATAACTTTAGACTCGCCGTTTACGGTATAAAGCGCTCTTGCACTCTCTGCGGTTCCGTCTTTTGTTTTTGTAACTCCGGTTACTGCCAAGAAATTTGATGTGTCAGTCGTGTTACCAAGCTCTACTGACACGTCTTTATCTGTAGAATAGAATACGAGCTTGCCGTTGTCATCAAATTTCATATCCACATTAGAGAATTTTTGAGATATTAATGAGCGAACATCACCAAGTGTGTGAGAAGCTTCTATGTTGATTAAAGTCTTCTCTCCGTTTCTGTAGATTGATAATGAACCGCTTGTAATTCCCAGTGTGCTTAATTTTGTGTTCATATCTGCATATGCAGAAGCGGATGCAGAATGCTCTTCTATAATCGTAGTGGTAGATTGAACTGTCGCAGTACTAGACATAAATCCGCTAAGAACATCTTTTGATGTCATTTTTAAGTTTGCGTTCGGATTAAATAATGACGAAGTTGTTCTATCGGCTATAATTGACAAGTCACCGGCATTTGAAACGTATAGTTTTCCGTTCAGAAAATCAGCCTGAATTCCTGCATTCTTAAGTTTGTCAACCAAACTGCCGAATGTTTCTGTGTCTGTTATCCTTACAGTTTTTGTTTCACCATTAACCATTACGACTAAATCACCTGCGGATTTTAGTGTTGAACCACCCCAAGGCGTATCAAAATCACTCAACAAACTATCTGTAGTTGCGGTAGTTGTGTGAGTAACAGTGCTGTACAAGAGTTCTGAACCCGTGTAACTGTAACTTGCAGAAACATCTGATGTGCCAAAAAGTTTTTCTACAACATTTGACGCATTGTTTACATTGTTTGATTTTGCGACATAAGAATTACCACTGCCTATCAAAACAAGACTTGAAGAATCACCTTTGTCTATCAATCCGGCTTGAATACCAAAGGATTTGAGAGTGTCCATAAATGAACCTAATGTATCTTCAGAAGAAATTAGTGCCGTGTATTTCACACCATTGTTGTAGATACAGAATTCTCCGGCAGTTACACCTAAATCAGAAAGCAATGTATCACGTGTTGCACCTACAGTTTGAGTGGTTGTATCTTTTGTTTTCAGACCTTCTGATTTTGTATCATATTTTTTAGTATAATTAGAGCCCAATAAGAACTCTCCTAATGCTCCAGAGATATCGAAATCACTCAATTCCGTAGAACTTGCACTAACCATGCCGGCGCCGTCTACAGTTGCGTTAATTCCGTAAGAAGCAAGTGTATCAAATACAGATTTGAGAGTTTGTGTTTTTGAGAAATTTATCGTGTTGTTTCTTACAATGCCGTCTTTATCTGTAGTCTTGATTATAAGAGCAGCTGTTCCTTCGGAAGCGAATGTAATACTTGTTCCGTCACTCTTCTTGATTGCACCCAATTGAGTATCATCCACAGCAGCACCGATTCCGGTACTCATCAAAGTTCCTGTAGTTTTGTTAGAGTATATCGTCTGATAAGAACTCGTATCTTCCGTAGAACCATTTGTTACATAAACAAATCTGTCAGAAACAGCGTTTGCAACACCAGATTTTGTAGTTGTTGAAAACTCGTTATAAGTTCCAAATCCCAATGATTCACAGAGATTTCCTGTTATACCTATAATCCAAGCAGATGATGTTGAATCAGGTGCTATTGTTAAATAATAATTACCATAGCTACTACCAGTATTTTCTGTATATAGAAAATCAATGTCATACTCTTTTAACATACTTTTTAATTGTGCAAATGTTGTATTTTCATTCACAGTTATACTATTAAGTTCGCCTTTGGTATTTGCTATTGATATCGTGGATTCACCTTCAAAACCGTATTCAAATAGTCTTGTAGAACTACCAGTTTGAATGTCGTTTTCCGAACTAGAATGATAAAATTCACCCTCGTTTTCAACTTTGCCGATTAAAGATTTATATGTATAAGTATTTTTTACATTATATGTTTTTCCATTACCATATCCTATATTAAAACTACCACATAATATTGAATTCATATAAGTAATAGCATTTGTATCTGTACCAGTTAATGTTAATTTTCCACCAGACAACGATGCAGATATTCCTTCTACATCGTTATTTACCCAATCAAGAAAATCTTGAACAGTACTAGAAGATGTTATTGTCATTTTGTTTCGCATTAAACTATCTTTTATCGTATCAATGGTTCGAAGAAGTTCAATAGTACCGGTTCCAAATCCTAATGCGGTAAGTTTTGTAGCATTTGAAACGGAAGCAGCAACAGAAGACGTAACACTACAACCGACAGTTTTTGATACGGTTGTAGTAACTACTACAGTTATATTGCCCAAATAACCACCTAAATGAACACTGAATTGCTCATCAATATCCCAACCAAAAGTATCTGCATACATATTACTACTACCTGTATCAATATATTGATTGTTATCAGACACACTAAAATGGGTTACAGCAGCATCAGAAAAATCAAAAGCAACTTTAGAAGACGTTATACTAGCTTTGATTGTATATTTTGCCAGCTCATTAAACAAATCACCAAATGTCATATCTTGTGTTAATGTTATATCCCTGTATTTGCCATCTGCAGTTTGTACTTCTATTGTACCCATATAATATGGATTAATAGTAAATTGACTTTTGTATTCATCATCAGGTTCTTTACAATAGAAATAATCTTTTAGCTTTGAAGATTCTGTTGGCGTACCAATGTATATAGTTTCAACAAGTTTTTTATCTCCAGTAACTGGGCGACCTTTTGTAGTATATCTATCAACAATATCTATACCTAAAACATCTGCTAAATCACCTTGTACATAATATCCTTTATCAGATGTCAATTGAATATAGCCATCATATAAATTAGCATTTATACCGTAGCTAGCTAAAGCATCAAACAACTCCTGAAATGTTTGAGCATTACTCGTTATATTAATAATACCTAGTTGAGCGCTTGTAATTGTTCCATCTTTATTTGTTGTAATATACTGATATACTGTCAAACTTCTTCCGCTAGCCTTCACTCCGGCTTTTGCGAATGTACATGTAGCGTCAATTGGCGTAGTTATAGTATAGTTTCCGCCAACAGAGCCTGTCATCATTACAGAAGTAAACACAGAAATACCCAATGCCTCCGCAACAGAACCTCTTACAAAATTGCCGTTAGAAGAATTTAGCGTTATCACACCATCGCTCATAGAGCCAATTACACCATACTTTGACAATTCCGTAAAAATATCATCTATAGTCATGGAATCGTTTACGGCAATCTCTTGCACCAAAGTATTTTTGGAATCATAAACTGCCAAAGCATAACCGCTCGAAGGTTTTGCCGTACTTATACCCAAATCCTTCAAAGTATCATAAGCTGTAGCGTAAGTAACCGTCTTAGTCGACAAAATATTACCGCTCATATAAATCTTTTGCGTATTACCGCTGCCGCTTGTTACGCCCAAGACATCCGCAACTTTACCGCTAACTGTCCCCTCTGAAACAGTCAAAACTCCCTTTGTATTAAAGGAAGCACTCAAGCCTGCATTATTCAACTTTGTAACAACTTCATCTATAGTATTAGTCCCTGATACATTTATAGTCGTTATTGTTCCGGAAGAGCTCTTAGCTATAATCTTAGTATCACTTCCAACAGCTGACCAACCGTCCAATTCTTGCAATTTAGTGCTGCCGTTAGCATCCGTTACTGTTGTAACAACTGTTTCATAATTCAAGCTGCCGGAAGTTTGGCTCTTAGAATTCACATTGCTGGTCAAGCCGAGGGCTGATATTATTCCGGTATTGCCAATATCAACAATTTCTGCGTCCCTAATCTGCAAAACTCCATCAGAACTCAAGTTTGCATCCACCTCAAATGATTGCAATTTGTTAATTAAGTTTGCCAAAGTCGTATTGCCATTAATCGCAAATGTATAAGAAGTTCCATTTGCTTTAACCTGAATATTACCTGATTTAATTGTACCGAGTTCAGATAGTTTGGTATTACCTGTTGCAGATGTAACAATAGTTTCAGAGTTTGTAATCTTCAAATCAGAGCTTTCATATCCACCAGTTGATTTTAGATGCAAAGCATCCACTATCCCCGTACCTACAGTACCGTCTGGGTGTTTAGTTAGCGTGTCATCAATTGCTCCTGATGGTAGATTTATGCTAAAAATACCTGATGTTTCACTATAATTTGCATCAACACCGATATTTTTCATCTTAGTAATAAAATTAGAAATCGTATCATTTTCGCCAATAGTTATTGTATGTTTTGTACCATTAACCATAACACCAATATCACCCGACTTTACCCCAATAGCAGAAAGTTTGGTATCCATAGTTGCAGTTTCAGTCTGAACAATAGTTGTCATGTTCTTAAACCCCGAAACAGCCTGTGTTCCGGTCGCAAGTTTATCAACATTTATTTCATAAGAAGCTTCTTCTGCTTCTGTAGTAGCTGCAGCGGTCAGAATACTTGTATCAGAAGACGTTGCAAGTTTTTGCGCAAATATATCCATTGAACCAACGCCAAACTTAGCGTCTGTTACCTTTTCTAACATAGAACGGAATGAAGTGAAAAAAGACTTGATTTTGGACAAAGTTTCTTGCGTCGTCTGAATCTTTGATTTTTCTCCCTCATAAGTCTCAACTTTTGCTTTCTTAAGCGCAACCAAAGATTCCACCCACGAAGAGGTGTCTAAGCCTGATGCTAATCCGCTAAATGATATACTCATGTCTGTTCCTTTGTTTTGTTTGTTCTATGGTGTGTGATTTTTGTTTGTGTAGTTATTTGTTTTATTTTTTTTGTGTTTGTTTAGTCTTGTAGTTTTAAAGTGATTTTGGCGCGTCCTCTCCCTTTATAGGGGGAGTTTTCTGCTTGACTTACCAGTCTGTAGTTTTAACTACTGGTTAGTAAGCGTGGTGTAATGGGTGGGGGCTAACCCGCAAGGGCTCTCAAATCTTTGTCTTCCCCTCGCCCCTTGTGGGAGAGGGTAGAATTTCAAGTTGAGCTTTGCGAAACTTAGAAATTCGGGTGAGGGGATGAACCCTCTGGGTATGCTTGTAATAAATAATTTATTATCCATATCCACCCTCATCAGGGCTCAGCCCAGCTTGTCTTGGATGATTCGGGGTGTCGGCAGAGTAACGTCCGACCTCCACCTTACGGGCTAACGCCCTACCGAAAATCCGCTCTCCCTTCAAGGGCGAAGCGTGAATCGCGAGAACTCATGCATTTACTTTTACAATCAGCTCTACCATCGAGAGCGAAGCGTGAAACGCGTTATCCAACTTATTAAGCCAAATTCAATTGTCAACTTGCGGGGTATTACTCTAATAAAAGAAAAGGTATCGGAAGTATCGCTCCGCCGATACCGGCTCCAAATACTAAAGTAATGAAATCGAATGTAATCGTTTTGGAGCCATAATAATTGCATAAAAGAATTTTCCTTCCTAAAACTCAAACCACAGATTCTATTGAGTTTTAGCTTACCAATTGTTAGGCTTCTCAAACATAACATTTTGTATAAAATGTTATGTTATAAAAACGTAAAAAGTATTGATTTTACTAGATTCAAGGCTTTATATCATGCAATATAAGGTGTATATTACCAATCTATACTAAGGGGTTCACAAACGCTAAAAGGTATGCTATAATGGAGTTTAGAAAGATGATGTTTTCAAGTCAAACATAACATTTTATACAAAATGTTATGAGCCCAATAGATATAATACTTTCAGGCACCTATTTTTTAATTTTGTTAAGACAAACATCAATACACTTAATATTTCAACCTAAGACAAATAGGTAAAAGTCCCCAAACCGCCCTAGTTAGGGAGGTCGCAGTCGTAGGCGAATTATATGAGCCGTACGAATACTGGCGGATATCAAACAGTTATTGCGAAACTCTTTAGACTCGTGGCAATCCATTAGATTAAGGCATTGACGTAGAGCTTTTTTGCGTTTAAACTTAGATATTATAAGTGTGGGGAGATAAATATGGAAGAAAATGTTTTAAAGAAATTTAGTACTGCTAAGTTTTTAAGTTTTGCGTTAGGATTTTTCGGGCTGCAATTCGCGTGGCAAATGAGAATCATCCTATCAGGTCCGGTTACAGAAAATCTTGGTGCTTCACCATTTTTATTTGGTTTAATTTGGTTAGCAGGGCCGTTTACCGGCATGGTTGTGCAACCATTAATCGGTGCTTTGAGTGACAAAACAACTTCTCCTTTTGGAAGAAGAAGACCTTATTTATTAGGTGGTGCTTTACTTTCAGCAGTAGCTCTTTGGGCTTTACCTAATTCTGAATTAATTACAAACTTTATATCTTCCAATTTACACATAAAATTACCGGCTCTTGCTGCATTATGTTTTGCCGCAATAATGATTTGGATTCTTGATGCATGCGTTAACATCGCTCAAGGACCATACAGAGCATTAATTCCGGATGTTGTTCCACAAGAACAGCACTCAATCGCTAACTCTTATATTAGTTTAGCTATCGGTTTAGGTTCGGTAGTTGCAGCAGGAACAGCACCATTCCTAAAATGGGCATTCAACTACCAAATGTCTATTAACGCTCAATTCATTATGGCAGCTTTAGCATTTTCTCTTGGCATGATTTGGACTTGTATGACGATTAAAGAACGCAAATACCAGCCAAAAGAAGATAAAAAGAAAGAAAAATTTGATTTTATTAAATCTTTAAAAGAGTTCTTCGCACTATCTCCGGAAGTTGGAAAAATTTGTTGGATGCAATTCTTCACTTGGATTGGCACAATGTGTATGATGATTTATTTTACACAATATTCTATCCACACAGTATTTGGAGTACCAGATTTATCAAATGTTTCAGAAATTGTAAAATCAAGTTACGATTCTGCGGTACTAGCAGGAACAAACTTCTCTTCAATATGTTTTGCAATATTCAATTTCGTTTGCTTTATAGTTGCAATTCCTATCGGTGCTTTATCCGTAAAATTCGGCAACAAAAAAGTTCACGTGATATCAATGTTGACAATGGCTTTAGCTTATTTAGGCATGGCATTCTGTGTTAACGTAAAATTGGTTGCACTATTTATGGCGATTTCCGGTATTGGCTGGGCAAGCATTTGCGCACTACCTTTTGCAATGCTTTCTCAATTCATCAAACCTGGTACTGAAGGTTCTGTAATGGGTATTTTCAATATCTTTATTGCCGGTCCGCAAGTATTTGTTTGCACACTAGTTTCTTGGTTCATCAACAAATGCAGCTTCAACGTAATTGGCGGTGTTAACTACCACTGGGAATACACTTTTGTAATTGGCGCTCTATGTTTAGTTTTAGCTTCTGCAATTGCTTACAACGTTAAAAGTAAAGCAGAACTTGAAGGTTAAATACAGAGGTTATAAAAATGCAAAATTCAAATGGTAGTGGTTCAAAAGGTCGTGTCTTCTTTATTTATCCACCGTCACCGGTTTTAAATAGAGAAGACAGATGTCAACAACCGACTAAGGATTTATTGGTTATTCCGCCACTTCCCCCTACTGATTTAATGTATTTGGCAGCTATTGCCGAGCAATGTGGCTTTGAGGCAAAAATAAAAGATTACAGCCAGGGCGGAGATTTCATTGCAGACTTAAAAGAATTTGAACCGCATTATTTGGTCGCAAACATTGCAACTCCGACATTTTCATCTGATATGGACTGGATAAAGCAAGCCAAAGAAACAAATCCTTCACTTTGCACTATCGTAAAGGGAGCGCCTTTTTTAACTTATAACCAGAATGCCGTTTATGAAAACACATATTTAGATTATGTAATTGTAGGTGAAGCTGAATTCACGCTACGAGATATTCTGAACGGAGTTCCTGATAACGAGATTTTAGGCATCTGTTACAGAGAAAACTTTCAGGCTGAAAAAACAGAAAAGCGTCCGTTTATTGAGAATTTGGACAGCATACCGTTCCCAGCCAGACATTTAGTTGATAATAATATTTATAGAAGACCCGACAATGGCAAAGTTCAAGCCGTAATAAAAGTTGCACGTGGCTGTCCGTTCCATTGTTTTTTCTGCTTGGCAACACCGGTATCCGGAGCAAAAGTTCGAGTTCGCTCTGCGGAAAATATTATTGCAGAAATTAAAGAATGTGTAGAAAAGTACAATATAACAAACTTTGTGTTCTGGTCAGATATTTTTAATTTCAATAGAGAGTGGACGCTCAATTTATGCAACAAAATTATTGAAAGTGGGCTAAAAATAACTTGGTCATCTAACACGCGTGCAGATACAATGGATGATGAGATGGCTGCTCTTATGTACAAATCAGGTTGTAGGCTCGTAAGCATAGGAGTTGAGAGCGGTTCGCAAATGATACTAGATAATATCGGCAAAAAAATTAAACTAGATGATATTCGAAAAACTGTTAAAATTTTAAAGAAAAACAAAATTAAGATTTATAACTATTTTGTAATTGGTTTACCTTGGGAAACTGAGGAAACGGTAAAAGAAACAGTAAAATTCGCGATAGAACTGGATAGCAATTTTATAAGTTTTTATACAGCAACTCCGCTTCCCGGAACAAGATATTTTGCTTACGCATTGGCAAATAAATTAGTAGAAGGCAATTTGGATTTCACAAGTGCTTACTATGAGCCAGTAGTCCGTTCGCAAGCTTTGAGCAAAGAACGCATTTTTGAATTACACAAAAAAGCCGTTAAGCAATTCTACTTGCGCCCAAAATTTATCTTAAAAACACTGCTATCTCTTCGTAGCTTTGAAGAATTAAAAAACTACTTTACAGCAGGAATGAATTTAATCAGGCATAAATAATTTATTCAACAACTTCGCCAAGAAGTCGATTGCCATCAAGTCCTGTTATTTTAACCTTTTTCAGGGTATTAAATTCACCATTTGGCATAATAACATTCAAATAATTGGCAGTAATACCTTTAAACAAGCCCGTTTTCTTATCCGGATGTTTTTCTATAAGAACTTCTACAACATCACCAATATTTGACTTTTGAAATGCGGTAAATTTTTTTGCCGAAATTTGTTTAATAACCGATGCGCGTTCTTCCTTAATCTTCTCATCCAAATGACCGGAAAGTTTTTCTGCAATTGTACCTTTTCTGATTGAATAAGGGAATGTGTGAATTTGGCTCAACTTTGATTTTTTCAAATTTTCTACAGTCGTTGAAAATTCTTCTTCTGTTTCACCGACAAAACCGGCTATAATATCACTGCCCAAAAACGGTTTGTTGAAACGTGATACAATATCTTCTATTTGATCAAGATAATATTCAACAGTATAGTGTCGATTCATTCGTTTCAAAGTCGCATTGCAAGCTGATTGCAAAGACAAATGGAAATGCGGACAGAATTTTTCACTCTGCTGCAAAAAGTTCAAGAGTTCCGGAGTAATTTCGTGCGGATTCAATGACCCCAAACGATAGCGCTGAATTTTTGTTTTGTTTTCAATTTCCATCAACAAATCCAATAATTCTTTTTTATGTTCCTTACCCCACAATCCAATATGAATACCTGTCAAGATAACTTCCTTATATCCTAATTTTGAATATCGGTTAATTTCTTTGATTATAAAATCAGAGTCAGCGCTTCTTGATTTTCCACGTCCATAAGGAATTATGCAGTATGAGCAGCGGTTGTCACACCCGTCTTGTATTTTTAGGCTAATTCGGGTTTTTGAAGTATCATCAAGAACAACTTCACAAAACTCGTTTTCTGACATCAAATCTTTTACAGCAAACTTTTCCTCATTTAATAATAACTTTGCGATATTAAACTTATCTTCATTACCGTAAACATAATCAATATATGACTCTTGGAGAAGTTTTTCTTTTTCTATTTGTGCGATACACCCAGTCAGAATAGTTTTTAAACCAATTCCATGTGCATGACGCAAAAGATACATTGCTTCGTTATCGCTGGTTTGAGTAACCGAGCAAGAATTTAGGATATAAAAATTCGCATCTTTTTGATTTTTAACTTCAATAAATCCAGCATCACAAAGTTTTTGAGCAACAATTTGTCCCTCAAATTGATTTGATTTGCATCCCATGGATTTTAGATAAAACTTTTTCATAACTCGATTTTAGCATAAAAATGATATTTCTACCGAGGAGCCGACAATTGTATCTACTTATGTAGCACCAAAGGCAAACCCTCGAAGCGCAACACTTCGAGGGTCATTGAAAGGACCTTTATTATCTCTATTATTTTCTCATTACGTGATTATTTATTATTCAGGTAAAATCCGGCAAATATTCTACTAAATCAAGTTCAATGCGATTGAAGGCTGTTGGTTAGCCGTTGACAGCAATGACGCAGTAGCTTGTTGCAGAATCTGATACTTGATATAATTTGAAGATTCTGTAGCTGCATCAGCATCCTTGATTGTAGAAACAGCTTCTGTCAAGTTTTCTCTTTGAACATCTGTAGAATCAATTGCAGAATCCAATCTGTTCATGTATGCACCAATTTTAGTACATCTTAGAGAAATGTTGTCAATAGCATCATCAATTTGGTCAATAAATGCTCTAGCTGTCGAATCATTTGTATAAATAGAATTACAAATAGCAGTCAAAGTAACATTATCAATATTACCACCAGCTTTTGCGGAACCATCCTTAATCAGCTGATAAGTTAATTCGTTAGAATACCACTTGCCATCTGGTGCTTCATATGTGTGAGTATCATTTTTTTTGTTTTCTACAGTAAAATCCATGCTACTAATAGGTGATTTTGTTGAAAAACCAAATATCATTGATGATTTTGCACTAGCAAATAAGAACGCATCCATCTTGATTACACATCTTCTATCAGAATACAAACCAACTTGCAAGTTAATATCTGTTTCTCTTGAACCATCTAACAAGTGTGTATCATTAAAGTCTGTAATTTCACAAAGACGATTGATTTCATCCATTCTCTGTGTAACTTCCAATGCAATAGCGTTCAAGGAAGCAGATCCGTATGTACCGTTCGCCGCTTGCATCGTCAAATCTCTAATTCTTTGTAAGTAGTCATTGATGATATCCAACACACCTTCTTGAGTTGTTAACATATCCAAACCCATTTGAGCGTTAGTTTCAATAATATCGTAACCGCTTACTTTAGCTTCCATGCCGGTATACACTGCGTAACCAGCTGCGTCATCCTTAGCAGAGTTTATCTTGAAGCCAGTAGATAATTTCTCCATTGCTGAGTTCATGCCCTTTGTCGCACTCTTTAAGTACTTTTGACATGTTAGGGATGACAAATTCGTGTTAATTGTTAATGTTGAAGTTGATCCCATAATAAATTTCCTTTCAATAAATTTATATTTTGCCTTTCCCTATATATTACGGCACATTTTTTTTAAACTTTACAACTTTAGTTAGAGAATACTCCATATAGATGAGAAGTGAATAAAATTAGGCATTGTAGAAGGTGTTTTTTATAATATTTTTCTTATTTTACAAATTTCTATAACTAAAGTTAGAGAAAATCATGTTAAACATGCTAAGAATACAATCTCTCTTGATGGGGAATTAACATGTTTTTATAAGGATTTATCATGCAGAGAGTGAAAATTAATTGCCACATTTTATTCCAAGGGAGGACAAAATGAAATTTGAAAATTCAGAAACATTAAAATGCTTAATAAACGCTTTTGCCGGCGAATCACAAGCTAGAAACAGATACACTTTTTTTGCTAAAGTCGCAAAACAGGAAGGTTATGAAAAAATTAGCGCAGTTTTTCTTGATACAGCTTCTAACGAAGAAGAGCATGCTAAGTTGTTCTACAAACAAATTCCAAACAATCACCACACAGTAGATGCGTCATACCCGTTTTTCTATGGTGATACTTACAAAAATCTTATCTCCGCTGCATCCGGCGAAAGAGAAGAGTGGGAAATTATTTACAAAAACTCGGCGCAAATCGCCAAAGAAGAGGGTTATGATGAAATCGAAAGATTATTTACCAACATTGTCGAAATAGAAAAACACCATTCTCATAGATTTGAACTCCTTGCAGAAGAAATGAAAGGAGAAAGCGTATTCAAGAAACCTGAAATCACCCAATGGGTTTGCAGAAAATGTGGACACATACATATTGGGAAAGAAGCTCCTTGTAAGTGCCCTGTTTGCGATCATCCACAAGGATATTTTGAATTGTTTGTTGAAAAGTTCTAAAAAAATCGGCTTATAAAGCCGATTTTTCATTTATCCAAATCTTCGGTTTTAAAATACGTATACCCTTCATAATGATAGCTTGCATCAATTCCCTTCATATACATTTCTCTATTATTAATATCACCAGTCAGAGCTTGTTTTAATATATGTTTTATTTCAATATCTTTAATCGGTGAACGCTCCATAGCAAGCAAATAATCTTCTTTATCTACCTTACTCCAATCAACAACACAGCCGAGCTCTTTCTTCAAAATTAAATCTAGCCAAATTCTGGTACTTCTGCCGTTTCCTTCTCTAAATGGATGCGCAACATTCATTTCTACATACTTTTCAATTATTTCATCAAAATTACTTTGTGGCATTTTATCAATATTTTCTAAAGCTGCATTCAAATACATTACAGGAGCAAAACGAAAATTGCCCTTTGCAATATTTACATCACGAATTTGTCCTGCAAAATCATAAATTTCTTCAAATAAAAATTCATGAATTTTAGCTAATGCAGAGAACTTTCCGGCTTCTAAACAATCTAAATACCCATTTGTAAAGAGTTGCAAAGCCTTCTTTTTACTTATCCGCTCTTCTTCTCTTGCTAACTCTGAAGAAGTTGTAATTCCCAATTTGTTTTCTAGTACCATAATATTCCTTATTTTTCCAACACAGCCAATCTATTAATTATAGCTTGAGTAAATTCTGTTGTTGTAGCGCTTCCGCCTATATCCGCAGTTTTGATTCCGGCATTTAGAATTTCAAATAAAGCTAGCTTTATATTTGTAGCTGCCTCGTTTTCTCCAATATAATTAAGCATTTCAATTGCAGACATTAGCATGGCTGTAGGATTAGCCTTATTCTGACCTGCAATATCCGGAGCAGAACCGTGGACAGGTTCAAATACAGCATAATCCAATCCAATATTAGCACCTTGTGCAATTCCCAATCCACCTATTAAACCTGCACAAAGGTCTGAAACAATATCACCGTATAAATTTGGCAAAAGTAATACGTCAAACTGATTTGGATTTTGAACAAGCTGCATGCAGCAATTATCAACTAGAACTTCTCTAAAAGCAATTGTCGGATAATCTTTTGCGATTTTGCGTGCAGAATCTAAAAACAAACCGTCAGATAACTTACAGATATTGGCTTTGGTTACAACGCAAACTTCTTTTCTATTATTTTTTACTGCATAATCAAATGCAAACTTGGCAATCCTTTCAGAAGCTTTTCTTGTAATTATTTTGATACTTTCAGCTGTATCCTCATCCACTTGGCGTTCAATACCCGCATACAAATCCTCAGTATTTTCTCTAACTACAACAATATCAACTTTGTCGTATCTAGTTTTGATTGATGGTAAGTTATAACAAGGACGCAAATTTGCGTACAAATCAAGTTCTTTTCTCAACTGAACATTAACAGAACGAAATCCTTTACCAATCGGAGTCGTTACCGGCGATTTTAGAGCGATTCCGGTTCGTTTTACAGAATCTAAAACTCGTTTAGGAAGAGGTGTTCCCTCTTCTTCGATTACGTCAGCACCGGCAGTTTGAACATCCCAATCAATCGCAATGCCGGCTGCATTTATAATTTTTACAACCGAATCCGTAATTTCCGGTCCAATTCCATCACCTTTTATTAATGTTACTTGTTTCATATTTCCATTCCTATCTAATTTTTACTTGAAATGCGTAGGGGTGGGAAATGCGTGAGCGGTTCCCACCGCAAACAACAATTAAACCTTGATTTCGTTCTTAGCTTTCAAATAAGCTTCTATACCTTTTGTAAGTTGATCCGGACAACTGGTTGGACGGCTTCCACAGTGCAAACCGCTTAATTTTGGAACAATATCATTAATATTCATTCCTTTTATCAAAATGCCAATGCCGCTAAGATTACCATTACAACCACCGACAAATTCAACATCCTGAATAATATCATCTTTAATTCTCATCTGCATCATTTTGCAGCAAACACCTTTTGGCTGATATTGAACAATATCAACACCATTCACATTATTAATTTTGATTTCTTCGCTCATATTATACTCCTATTTAACAGATGTAGTTCTAACACCAATTATATCATTTTGTTTCGGCATAATCAATTATTAGGCTGATTATAATAACTTTATGCTATCATTAGTATTATGGCGAATAATATGAAAATAGGTTTTTGGGGATATCCGAATCCCGGAATTATAAATAAAACAAAATTGGATTATCCAGAAGCTGAGTGGATAGATTTGGATATCGATTTTGAGTATCCAAAAACAAATATTCTGCCGGAATCTTATTGCAAAATTATTCGTAATATCATTGATAATTCAATCTATATAAAGCCGGAACTTATTCTTGCTCCGATTGGCAAGGATAAATGCGATAGCGGTTGGTTTGCATCTAAAATTCTGGCTGATATGGGATTTAATGTTATTCAAACTATTTTTGAAGATTTAACACACAAAAGAGAACTTAAAATTTCTACAAGCAATTTACCTTTGTACGACAAAATCACAATGATTACCGGAGATATTATAACTCCTACTAATCATGAAGACTTGGTGCAAATTCCAGCTGAATTTGGTTTTTGGGGAGTGCCACCAAATGATTTAGAAATACTAAAACTTTTCCCTGACACAACACATGTTTACGGATGGACAAGATGTGTTGAAGCCGGTACCCCTGCTGATTTAGATTTAGAAATGTATGTTGAAGAAAATGTTCCAACGGTATTTTATGCTCAAGCATTTTGTGCGAAATCGCAATTAGCAAAGTATTTGGCAGACAAATACAATGGGCTCTATATTGATATTGATGACTATGCTTCTAACTCTATAAAAGCAAAAGTCGAAGCATTCTTAAGACTGAGTTAATTAAATTATTGAAACCCTTCCCTAATCATGGCGGTTGAGCGCCTTATTTGTTTACCATCTTTTCCAACTTTCCACAGTTCAGAAACATATCCTCTATATAAATGATAGCTTTTTCTTAATAAAACGTTACAATAATAAGAGACATGTTTTAGGGCAGAGGGATGGAACAAGATACATCATCTTACAATAAAATAAGAAGAGCAACAAATGAAGAGTTGACAGAAATGTGGACTCGATATTTTGCTGATCACGAAAATAAAGAGCTTAGAGATGCCCTAATATTACAATACATTTATCTTACAAAATACGTAGTAGGTCGTGTAAAAGTAGCACTTCCTCCAACTTTTTCGTTTGAAGATATTACAAGCTATGGCGTTGAAGGGCTTATTGACGCTGTAGAAAAATTCACTCCTAAGATGGGGGCAAGATTTGAAACTTATGCTCTAGTAAGAATCAGAGGAAATATTATTGATAAAATTCGTTCTCAAGATTTCTTGCCAAGAAGTGTAAGACGCAAAATCAAAGACGTTAAAGAAGCACAAGATGTTTTGAAAAAACAATTTGGTCGTGCCGCTACAAACTCTGAAATCGCTAATTATTTAGGAATTGAGCGAGAAAAAGTTGAACAAATTTTATCCGATGATACAACAATCACTTCAATATATGACAAGAAAGGTTCAAGCGACGGAGATATTGAGATTATTGATACAATCCAAGACAAACATAATCTTGCCCCGCACGAAGAGCTTGAAGAAAAAGATGTTAAGTCAGAATTGGAGAGTGCTTTGAAAAGATTACCGGAAAGAGAAAGAACTATCATGGTTCTTTATTATCATGAAAACATGACACTAAAAGAAATTGGTGAAGCTATAAATGTTTCAGAATCACGTATTTCACAGCTTCACGCGCAAGCGATTATGAAACTTAAGAATCTGCTAAGCGAAAACCGTTCTGAAAGATTAAAGAAGAGTATTATATAAATTCTGAGAGTATAAGATTGCTAATTAATACCCCTTTTAGGTTTAGAGTGTAGCCACAATATGTTGGCTCTATAAAATCTCTGTATTTATCTAGAATATTTTTGTATTTGGAATTAAAATCTATTCCAAAACGCTCGTTTATTCTATAAACGTCAATTCCTGAGCGTTTTCTAAATCCCAAAAAGATTTCTTCTTCCAGTTTTTCTTGTTGGCTCAATGTGTGTCCCAACTCATGAGTAGAAGGTTTTGCCATATATTCATCAAGTGTTGAATAATTTGAATACCTTATTCCATCAACATAACCATGCGCTGCACAGCCAAAACCATAGTATTCATTATTATCCCAATAGTTTAAATTGTGCTTGGATTCATATCCTGATTTTGCAAAGTTGCTGACTTCATAACGGTAATAACCATTTTTTTCTAACGTATTATTTATTAATTCATACATATCTGCCTGAGCATCATCATCCGGCAGACAAATCTCGGTCATTTCCTCTCCTATGGAGATAGCAAGTGTGTCGCCTTTTATACATTTACCCCTGCCCCATTTTGAACCTTCTTCTATTTTTAACCCATAAGTTGATATGTGTTGAATATCAAGCTCTAAAAATTTCTCCAAATCATTCTTTAAACTGTCAAGAGTTTGTAAGGGTAGACCATAAATCAAATCTACACTTATATTCGTAAATCCGGCTTCCTTTGCAAGTTTTACAGCACTTACTATCGCACCGGAATCATGTCTGCGACCTATTAGTTTTAAGATTTCATCATCAAATGTTTGTGAACCTAAGCTTAAACGATTTACACCCAAGGATTTTAGCGCAGAAAAATATTCTAAATTAGCATCATCAGGATTTATTTCAATAGTGAGCTCATAATTGTTTTGGAAGTTAAACTTTTTTATAATTTTGCTCAACAAATCAATTGGCAAAAGCGAAGGTGTTCCGCCTCCAAAATACAATGTTCTTAATTTTTCACCACAATAATTATCACTTATATCCTTCAATAAAGCATATACATAACCGGTAATCATTTCCAGCTTATTAAAAGAAACAAACGAGCAGTACGCACACTTTGATTTACAAAAAGGTATGTGTATATAAGCGCTTTCTACCATTACTCATCCAATTTTATATAGTTTGTATCCCATCTTAAATCAATATATTTGACTTTTTTATTAAGCATTTTTACTTGCGGAAGCAAAGATGGAATTCTGTGAATTTTATCAAATGTTCCGCTATTAAAGCTACCAAGTCTAATATTTACGGTAGGGATTTTTACATAAACATCTTTAGGATTTCTATAGTCTATATATTCCACTTGCTCACCAGAATCCGCCTCAACTGTAGCGGCGAGCAATCTCAAATTGTTAACTTTAGTTTTATCCCAATTTCTATAATCATCACCTGAACCGTAAGTAATAACTCTAACTGTTTTAAATTCAGGACTAAGCGGCATGTAATCTCGGCCAATCAACTTTCCGTCAGAAGAGAAGAATGCTATTGGAGGTACATTGATATCCGGAGAAATCGTGATTAATGGAGTTCTTTCAATAATAATTATTTGCAACCTAGCCGGATACCAGAAGCGTCTTATATAAACATCTTGAATCGGCTCCAACTGCATTATACTTTTCTTTAAGTTATCAGTCTTTACCAAAAAGATAGGCTTTGTAGAAACCTGATTTCTTCTAAGTGCAGACAATATCTTATTAGAAGGAACGATTTTGTTATTTACGATTTCTAAAGATTGACTGTTTAAATTATCAAACGCATTTTTATGCAGTCTCCATTGCGGCATTTTCAGAACAAGAAGTCCAACTGCGCACAAAAACAGAATAATAAACATCCTCCAGAGAGAGCGAAGCTGATTCAGCCTTCTCTGTGATTTTCTGACTTGACGCTGCATTCTTGCTTGCTGCAAACGTCTATTTTGTCTGTATCTTGGATGTTGTATATCCTCGTTTGACATTATTTATTCAATCCTACACTATTAAGTATCATCAAAACTAAATTGTCGTAATCAATTCCACAAACCTTTGCTTGAGCCGGTAAATCACTCGTATCGGTCATTCCTGGGTTTGTATTAATTTCTAAGAAGTATGGCTTATCATCTTTAACCATAAAATCTACTCTTGAAACACCTGAGCAACCTGCAGTTTCGTGAGCTTCTACAGCTATTTTCTTTGTTAATTCTGTTGCTTCTTTTGATAAACCTGTCGCAGGAACGATAAATTCTGATAAACCTTTTGTATATTTTGCATCAAAATCATACCATTCTGTTTTGGTTCTTATTTCCAGTATTTCTGTAGCAAAAGCTTTACCATCTTTTTCTAAAACTCCAACTGTAATAAAGAATCCATCAATAAATTCTTCTATCAAAACATCATCATTGAACTTAATAGCTTCTTCATAAGCCGCTTGCAATTCTTCCGGTTTATTAACCTTTGTCATACCAAAGCTTGAACCTTCTGACACAGGTTTGGTTATAAGTGGATAATTTAAGCCTTCTACAGCTTTCATCAAATCATCGCCTTTTTTTACAAAAGCAGATTTAATAAGCGGAATATTTTTATTTGTAGAAAGTACTTTCTTTGTATATTCCTTGTTCATACAAATCGCGCTAGACATAACACCGCAACCGGTATAAGGTATTTTCATAATTTCTAAAACACCTTGAATACATCCATCTTCACCATACTTACCGTGTAATGTATTATAAGCATAATCAAAACCCTTAAGATCATTCATCACGTTTGGTGTAACGTCTACAATTTGAGCATTTTTATACCCCAATCTATGAAGAGCACCCAAACAATTTTTGCCGGAACGCAAAGATACTTCTCGCTCTGATGACATTCCACCACATAATACAGCTATTTTTGCGTCTTTGTTTTGTATAGTATATTGCATAATTCTTCCTCTTTTTTAGTTTTATCCCCGATAAAAATTACTTCGGGTTTCAATTCAATTGTATACATATCTTTCACAGCATTAAACATTCTAACCATCATCTCTAAAACATCTTCTGAAGTTGCCTGACCTTTATTTACGATAAAATTAGCATGTTTAGTCCAAACCTCTACATTGTCAGCTCTAAATTCCTTAACACCGGCTTTATCCAATAATCTTCCAGCAGAATCATTCTCAGGGTTTTTGAATACACTACCTGCGTTTGGGTTAGCTAAAGATGGTTGAACATTTTTTCTAAAGGTTAAATTTCTTTCCATCAAAGCCTTTATATCTTCTTGCGTACCTTTTTTAAGCTCAAATTCTGCAGACAACATAATATAGCGACCATCATGCAAAATAGATTTTCTATAGCCAAATTCCATATCTGCTTTTTGCATAAATACAACTTCTTTGGATTGTTTATCAAATAAACAAGCAGAAACAATAACATCCGCTATACATTGTCCATGAGCACCTGCGTTCATATAAACAGCGCCGCCGATAGTCCCTGGAAGACCGATTAAGAATTCCAAACCGCTTAAAGAAACTTCTGCAACCTTCTGAGATATCAGAGGATCTTTTACACCGCAATCGGTGTAGACTTTAGTTCCTCTAATTTCAAACTTTTTCATCTCTGTAGTTATAATAATGTTTCCACTATAACCATTAGAAGAAAACAATACGTCAGAACAGCTTCCCAATACAATGTATTCGTCGAGTTCGCGTAAAAGTCTGGTAAACTCTTCCACTGTTTCAGGGAAAAATACTTTTTTAACATTCCCGCCTATTTTGTATGTCGTTAATGGTTTTATTTCGAAATTTTCTCTTATTTGCATGATAATCCTTATGTATAACGATTTTATATTCTGGGATTTATTGGCCCCCACCCGAATTTCTAAGAAGTAGGTTGGGTTTTCAACCCAACAATAACTTTTATATGTTTTTTAACTCTTTACCCAAATTGGTAATTGTTCCGGCACCAAGCCCAATTACTACATCACCTTTTTTTAATGTAGGTAAAAGCTCTTTAGCTACAGATTTCATATCTCCAGAGAAGTATTCACTTTCTGTTAAATCTTTTGCGAAATTTTCTCCACTTATACCTGCTATTGGGTCTTCAGAAGCAGCATACACGTCAGTTACGATTACACGTCCTGCGTTAGAAAATGCTCCTTTGAACTCGTTCCATAAGGATTGAAGTCTTGTGTATCTATGAGGTTGAAAAACTGCAACAACATTGTCTTTACCAAATTTAGAAGCTGCAGCATCTAAAGTTGCCTTGATTTCTGTTGGGTGATGCGCATAATCATCATAGATTGCTATACCGTTAACTTCACCCACTTTTTGGAAACGTCTGCCCATGCCGGTAAAACCGTAAAAATATTCTGCAACTTTCTGAATATCAACTCCGGCTTCGTTTAAAGATGACACAACCGCAAGAATATTATATACGTTATGAACACCTGCAAGTTGTGTTTTTATTTTAGTTAAGTGTTCACCCTTATAGAAAATTTCGATTGTGTCAGAGTCGTTTTTTTTAGCCGTATAGTCCGCATCATTCAAGCCAAACGTAACAAAATTACCGCTCAACAATGCAGTACCCTCGTTATCATTATTAATCAAAACTTTTTTAGCCTGAGAGATTGCTTGATTAAAAGTCTTAACTAAATCCGGCATTCCATTTTTATAAAAATCAATATGATCTTCTTCCAAATTATTGATTACAAGAATATCCGGATAGTATTTTACAATTGTACCGTCGCTTTCATCAAGTTCGGCTACAAAATGTTCACCGCTTTTATGCTGCGCATTAGTGTTAAGTTCCGGAATAATACCACCATCTACAAAAGATGGTTCTAAACCAGCTTTATCCAATACATAAGAAGCCATACCGCTTGTTGTAGTTTTGCCGTGAGTACCGGAAAAACCGATAAAACATTTACCGCTATCTTGTGCAGACTTTGCAATTTCTTCCAATAAATCAGAACGGTGATAAATTTTTAGGCCAAGTTCTTTTGCTCTAACTACTTCCGGATTATTCTCACGAATCGCAGAACTTTTGATTATTATAGCGTCATTAGGAACATTTTTCGCATCGTGACCAATAAAAACAGTTGCTCCTAATTCTCTTAATTTTTCAACATATTTAGAATCTGCAATATCAGAACCGGAAACTGTGTGACCGTCTTCCAACAAGTATTTTGCCAAACCGCTCATACCAATTCCGCCAATTGCAATAAAATGATATCTTCCCACTTTAAACCTCACTAATTCTTAGATTCATTATAGTATAAAGATAACTTGTTGTATATTAAAAATTTTAAATACCGACGCATCTACACAGCGAATCTTCTATTTGACAATCTTTTTATATTCTACCCCCTCACCCGCATTCGTACGGCTCACGTAATTCGCCTACGACTGCTCCCTCTCCCACAAGGGGCGAGGGGCAAAGAGATTATCCGACGATTTCAACGCCTTCGCCATTCAAATACCAAGTTCTAGCTTTCACAATTTTGGTGTTAATAAAGCTTCCGGTAATATCTTTGTCATAAGGTATGTGAACAATTTTATTATTTCTTGTTCTGCCGGTAATAACGTTTTTGCCTCTTTCGTCCTTTGTTTCGAATTTTTCAACAAGAACTTCCATTGTCTTACCAACATATTTCTGGTTTGATATCAAACAACATTTTCTATTATGTTCATTCAATCTTGCAAGTCGTTCCGTCTTAACATCTTCCGGAATAAACAAATCTACCCATTTTGCAGCAACTGTTCTTTCTCTTGGAGAATAAGCCGCTGTATTTGAGTAGTCCAATTCAAGCTCTGTCATAGCTTTCAATGTATTTTGGAACTGTTCTTCTGTTTCTCCTGGGAAACCAGCAATAAAATCACTTGTAATAGTTACGTCAGGAATACGGCTTCTTAAATTGTCACATATCTTTTTATATGTAGCATAATCATATCTTCGGTTCATTTTCTTAAGAACATAATCATCACCGGATTGCATTGGTATATGGAAATACTCACAAACTTTGTCCAGTTCTATTACAGTATTAATTAATTCTTCCGTAATATCAGTCGGATAAGAAGTTACAAATCTAATTCTAAAATTACCTTCCAATGCATTAACCTGTCTTAAAAGCCAAGATAGGTTTTGTCCTTCTTCCAAGTCTTTACCGTAGCTATCAACATTCTGACCCAAAAGTGTTATTTCTTTGAAACCTTCAGACAAAGCTTTTTTAGCTTCTGCCAAAATCAACTCAGGTTTTCTGGAACGCTCGCGACCTCTTGTATAAGGCACAATACAATATGTGCAGAAATTATTACAACCTTCCATAATCGGAATCCAAGCATTTATGCTTTTTACACGATTAATTTGAATATCGCTTTCTTCATAATGTTTTTCTTCCGTAGAAACAATTCTTTCTCCGGCTTCAATACGTTTAACAAGCTCCGGAAGCTCGTATACTCTTTGAGTTCCAAGAACCAAATCCACATATGGAGCACGCTTAAGAATTTCTTTGCCGGCTTGCTGCGCAACACAACCTGAAAAAACAATTTTTAAATCAGGCTTTTTCTTTTTCCATTTGCCCCAAACACCGATTGCACTATATGCCTTGTCTTCTGACAATTTTCTGATTGAACATGTATTTATAACAAGCATATCAGCTTCTTTTGGTTCATCAGTTTGGGTATAACCAATATGCTCCAACATACCGTACATTCTTTCAGCGTCAGATTTATTCATCTGGCAACCCATTGTTTCTATATAAACTTTTTTCATAATTCCCCTTTGTTTTTGTTTCTTGATTATACAACAAACGATTAATGCTGTAAAAAAATGCACCGCTTACAAGTGGTGCATTTTAAAATCTTCTATTTACATCTTCCTGAAAGTACTTTTGCAACATATTGTACAAGAATCAAGAATTCCCAAACGATGTGCCTGTGCTTGATATAATACAAATCATATTCCAAACGTTCTTCGCTGGTTGGTTCACAAATGTTAACCTGCTGCCAACCGCACCATCCTGGGCGAACCCAGTTTCTGCATTCCCAGAAAGGTTGTTTTTCTCTGTTTTCATAATAAACCTCTTCTCTAACCGGACGAGGTCCAACAATACTCATTTCCCCACGAAGAACATTTATCATTTGCGGCAATTCATCTATGTGGAATTTTCTCAAAATTCTGCAGAAAGGCATAATGCGTTTATCGTTTACGCTAATTTCATTCAAATCATCATCAAAATTTTCTTCTACTTTATCTTGATACATCGTTCTGAATTTAATCATTTTGAATGGTTTTCCAAATTTACCAATTCTGGTTTGAGTAAAGAATATTGGACCAAAATCTGAGAATTTTATACCAATAGCAGCGATTAGAGAAAGTGGTGAAGTCAAAATCATTATCGAAATAGATGCTATAATATCGCAGAATCTTTTGATGTATGCAAACAATAGCGCTTTTTTCTTAACGCAAGCGTAAAACAACCAGTTTACGGTCATTTTAGATATAAAATACTTGTGAGTGATTTTTTCGTAGAATTTTGGCATCCTCCAAACTTTTACACCCAGCGGAATACCTTTTATTAAATCTGTAAGAATTACAGAATCCATTCTTGATTTAACTGCGATTATCACAATTTTTACGTTATTATCTTTAATTACAGCTTCAGAATCACAAGTTAAGCCTAGAATTGGAATAGTAGAATCTTCGTCTTCTATTGTGTTCATATTGTCATCCAAGAACCCGACAACTTTTAAACCTAATTCCGGTCTTGCTTGAATTTCTTCCGCTATAACTTTACCATCTTGACCGGCACCAACAATAAGAACATTTTTAACTCTTTTGCCAAAACGATCATGGACATTGTATATTAATCTCGCAGCCAATATGCCGGCAAAAATAAGAATAGCATTTATAAATAAAAGCAATATTGATACGACTCCCAATCCTCCAAACAATAGAACAGGAATGCCTGCTATAACTGTAGCGGTTGTGATACCTTCAAATAACAGATACAAGTCTTTTAATTTGAACACATGCGGAGTGTAAAAATCTTTGTTATATAGAATCAACATCACTACAAACAAATACCAAAGACAAATTATACTAATAATATTTATATGTGCAAATGAAATAAATGCATAAAATGTTGCCAACACAATTATAATCGCATCAACGAACATAAGAATGTAGGTGGATTTAGATGTTTCAGACATAAACTCTCCTTGATTAAAAGACTCATTATAACTATTTTATTATAACACACCTGAGCAATTTTTTCATTTAAACACTAAAAAAGCCACGCTATTCGTGGCTTATTAAATGGTACCCCCAAGCGAATTCGAATCGCTGTCTACACCGTGAAAGGGTGTTGTCCTAGGCCTCTAGACGATGGGGGCCTGCTGACAATTTCTATAATACCAAATCAATATCTAAAGTCAAGCGATTTGTTTTAAAAAAAATTAAAACACTTTAAAACCTCTTTCGTTAAAAGGATTTAGCCATTTTTACACATACGCTTTATTGCTTTTTGGACTCAAAATTTATTATATAAGTTTAGAAATGGTTGAGAACATTCAACTTTTCAATAACATTAAAATACTCTTATTAGGTTAAATGCGTCTGCACCTTTTATATGAATTTTTGTAACAATTCATTCAAAAATGTTAAAGTTTTTGAAAAATATGCCGTAATACATAATATAAATCAAATTAATTTAAAATAAAACATAACATTTTATACAAAAAGTTATGTTTTATTTTATTTCTTATTATTGTTAACTTTTATACGTATTCAACATTCTTTTCTTCTTAAAAATTCTCCTTTTCGAGGGGCTGTAATCCTTATTTTTACTGGGCTCATAACATTTTGTATAAAATGTTATCTCTTGAGAAGTTTGATAAGCCCTATCATAATTGTGATTTGACCCTTTTCTAGACTTTGAGTTTATATAAAGAGTTATGTTTTCCAGAAGAAAGGATATTAGAAAAAGTGCAATTTGAACAAAGAAACTCTCAAACAAGTGATTATGAAATTAAAAAAGCTACTGACACAGTTGCCGGATATAATGAGCTTTTGTTTCAGAAATCTGTAAAAGAGCAAAATAAAGATAAGGTAGAAAAATTCAAACAGAGGTTGGAAGGTTTTAAAAACGTTTCGACATTGGATGCGGCTAAGACATTGGCAGTAAAAGTTATGCCGGTGAAAGCCGGACGTACCGTATTCAGAATAGGGGATGCAAAATGCACAGTAATAAATACTGATAAGATGTTGAAAATAACATTAAAAACCCAAGATGAATATATCAATTATAAATTTGTATAAAAAGCGTTTTAATAAAATATAGGAGTTAAACATGATTCACAACAACAGATTATTTGATCAACCTCAATTCTTGCAGAAAGAGGATTTCACACAACCGAGAGTGCATTTGGAAGATGAGAATGGCGGCATTTCAATTCAGTTTGTAAATGACGCACCCAAAGAGCTGACAAATGAGGAAAAAGAAGCAAAAATCGAAAATATTATTAAACAATTCGTATCCGGTAATATGACCAGATTTGAAGCTGAACAAGAATTGGATGAGTTGGGAATTAACTGTGCTTCTAGTGATAATACTAATGATAGAGTTTTGAATTTTGAATTCAATAATAAAAAATATCAAATCACTTGCAGTCGTGTTGCTGCTAATGACGGCAAAGGCGGCAATGTTGTTGAGACAATAACTCCGGAAGAAGTAGATGCGATTGTTCAAAAATATGGTGATGATGCTAAAAAGTATTTTAAAGCCGTTGCAACTGTAGATGGCAAACCAACTGCCTATGCTCTAGATTTTACAAATTGGCCTGAAGGTGTTAATAAGACTCTTGCTGCTTTGCAAACAGAATTGGCTAAACCAAAAGAAAGTGCAGAAGAAAAAGCGGTTAGAGAGTTTATTGAAAATTATACAAATTCTGAAACTGATATAAGTGGGGATAATTTTGAAAATTTGAAAAACCTTTTGAGTGCCGCTGGTATCGGTTATAAAGAAGAACAACATACAGTTTTTGGTAAAGTTCTGAGAGGTCTAGAGTTTGAATTTGGTGGTGTAACTCATACTTTCTATACTAATGAAGCAGCTGCTAACACCCCAGCTGATGATTTTACAAGTACATCTCCATCTAAGTTTAAAGAATCGCAACTAGCTGGTTTAGATGACAATGCAATTATGCGTTACTTTACAAGACGAGAAGATGGCACTTATATAATGAATGAAGCAAATATTACAGCTGATTTCCCAGAAGCAAAATATGGCAAAATTGATACTCCGGAAAAATTGAAGAATGCTATTGCAGATGCTGCAAAAGCTGATACAACCGGTTCTGCTGCTGGCGCAGGAGGTGCAGGCGCTACCGGAGGAACAAATGGTGCGGGCAGTACTAACGATTCTGGTTCCGTTGCACCAAAAGATGAAGTAACTGGTGGGGGTAATAATGATACAACTCCGGCAGTAAATAACTCTGCAACTGGTACTTTCAAATCTTATACAGAAACTCGAAATTATATCTTCAGCAATGAAGCACGTGATGCAGTAAAAGCTGCAGGTATAACAGACTTCTCTAAAGGCTTCGCGTATGAAAATATTGCCGATACAGTAGCAAAAGCTCATGAAAAAGATTTCGCTAGTATTACTAAAGAACAATTGATTGAAGAGTTTAAAACAGAGTATAACAAACGAATCGGTGGTAACAATGGAACTGGTGAAGTAAGCGGAACCGGCACTGGTAATGCAGGCAGTGCTGACGAAACTCGTGGCAATGGTGAAACAACTCCTGCTGATAAGAACCCTGTAGATAAAGCGGAAACTCTTAAGACTGCATATAAGAATGTAAACAAGACTATTAGTAGTGTTGCTAATTGGTTGGGTACTCAACTTGCTAAAGTATCAGACAAAATTAGTGGCAAATTCGATTATGATAGCAGCGGAAATATTGACCTAAAAGATTCTAATACAAAAACAATCTTTAATAATATCGTAGACAAATTAGTTTCAGAAATCGGAAATGCCGATAGAGAAGAGTTCTTAGAAACAATAGGTGGCAAAGATGGTTTGAAGAAGCTTGTACAATCTGCTTGGATTATGGCTTATAGCAGTTATGCAGCTGATAAAACTGATATTAAAACAGAAGATTTTGTAAACAAAGTAATGGAAAACTTACAAAAGATTATGCAAAATCTACAACAAAATCCTGATAATTTGGAATACTTAACTGATGATTGCTACAAAGATTCAGATTTAGCTAATACTTCTACAACAAAATTAAACACTAAAGAATTCATGAAGTATGATAATGACGGCTTGTATCATTTGGATGACGATACTTCTGATAAGAATTTCCAAGAAGCAATGAATACAATGTTAGAAAAATTGTATAACAAGTATCCTAATATTAGCAAAGCAAAAATTAGAGAATTGTTTGTAAAAGCACAAGGCGAAGCTTTAACGTCTGCAAAGAATGGAACTGATATTCCTGCTGGATGTAATATTAATAGAACAACAGCCTATAAAAATGTTGTTTTAAAAGCTGAAATGAGCGTCAAGGACATAGTTCAACTTGTTGCATATAAATTTGACAAGTTATTTAAGGCAGAATGTTTGAACTCTACATTACCAGCCAGAGAAGTGGAAGCAAAACCAACTGCGGCTAAGTCAAACCAAACTACAGAACAAAATAGTGCAATTTCCGAAGGTGCTAATGGTATTGCATCAGCTGTAAAATATGTAAAGGATACAGTTGTTAATGCTTGCAAAGGTGCAATAACCAAAAAGGATAAAAATAATATTCATACAGAATTCGGTATGGATAGCAATGGTAATATTGTATTCCAAGAAGATGATACAAAAGCTGTTTTTGATACAATTTTCTCAAGTCTTAAATCTTCAATTGGAGCATTTGCAAATGATGCGTTGACTAAACTTGGCGGCGAAAGCGCTCTTAAAAAATTGGTGCAAGCAGCTTGGATTGCTGCGTACAACGACTTTGATTCATCACAATCTAACAATGTGACAAACTTTGTAAACAAAGTGATGAGCAACTTAGAAACTATGATTAATAAATTAAAAACAAATCCTGAATTGTTTGAAGTTTATACAAAACGTTCATCTTATGCGGATACCAGTGTACTTAAAGATGTTAAACACTATAATACCAACACAACTTATGGTAATGATGAAACAATTAATTATGGTGGAAATATAACAACATTTACCGATGGAACTGTTCACCTAAGTGTTACTACTGATGATAATGATTACCAAACAACTATGTCAGGATTATTAAAAAACTTGATTACTAAATACTCAAGCGTTAACTCTGATACTGTAACAAAAGTATTTAGAGATGCTCAAAAGAAAGCGCTGGAAGCTTTACAGGGTAACAAATTCGATTGTCCTTACGGAACCGGTAATAATAGTGGTCGAGTAGAAGATTGGCGCAAAGACTGGGGCGGTCGTGACAACCGTAAAAAAGACAAATCAAATATTCACATGGATCAGTTAGTCCAAATGACATTGTATTATTTTGACAAATTGATATTAAAAGAAATGATGAAATAGTGATAAAAAAAGAACGAGCAACTGCTCGTTCTTTTTTATACTTTATAAATAAATATTGCATCGCCTGCACATTTGTTCAAGTTATAATGGGAAACAGTCAAAATTACTTCCTAAAAATAGTCTGTTCCCGATCCGGTCCAACGCTAATAATACCAATTGGTGCACCAATTAAATCTTCTATATGTTCAATGTACTTTTTAGCATTTTCCGGTAAATCTTCATACTTTCTGATGTTGCTTATAGAAGTTTTCCAACCTGCCATTGCTTCATAAATAGGTTCAAGATACTTGTGTATAAACACATCTGTCGGATAAGTTGTATAGACTTTATCATTACGACAATCTTTGTATGCGGTACAAATCTTGATTTCATCAAATGTATCAAATACGTCAATCTTAGTTAAAGCAACATTTGTAATGCCGCCAACTAAAACAGCATATTTCATAATTACTGAATCAAACCAACCGCATCTTCTTGGGCGCCCTGTAGTTACGCCAAATTCGTGTCCGATATCTTGAATTTTCTTGCCTGTTTCATCACTCAATTCTGTAACAAAAGGACCTTCGCCGACTCTTGTTACATAAGCTTTTGAAACACCAACAACTTCTTGTATCATACATGGACCATAACCGCTACCGGTAGAAGCTCCACCGCCGATTGGGTTTGAGCTTGTTACGAATGGGTATGTGCCATAATCAATATCAAGCATAACACCTTGAGCACCTTCAAATAAAACCTTTTTGTCTTTATAGCGGTTCAACAAATCCTGCCATTCAAAACACACGTAAGGTTTAAATAGCTCTGCATATTTTTCGCATAACGATATTATGCAATCTTTTGTGTATTCTTCTAGTCCGTAAACATTTTTAAGAGTTTTGTTCTTTATTGGCAAAATCATGTCAAGCTTTTCATTTAGAGCTTCATAAGAATACAAGTCTTGAATCTTTAGCCCAATTCTTGCCATTTTATCTGTGTATGTTGGTCCTATGCCTTTCTTTGTGGTACCTATTTTACCTTTTCCGGAATGCGCCTCACTATAACCATCAACTTCTATATGATATGGCATGGTTATTGATGCCAAAGGAGATATTTTAAGGTTCTTGAAGTTTACACCTTCCGCTTTAAGCTCGTTCAATTCTTTTTCGAAAGATTCCGGATGAATAACAGTACCTGCGCCAATAAAACAAACTGTTTTGTCATAAAGAATTCCGGAGGGAATTAAATGAAATTTATAGGTTTTTCCACCGGTTACAACCGTGTGACCAGCATTGCAACCGCCTTGGTATCTTATTATTAAATCTGCTTTTTCTGCAAGTAAATCTGTTATTTTAGCCTTACCTTCATCGCCCCATTGAGCTCCGATAACAACTGTATTTTTCATTATTTAATCTCCCTTAAAAATATAAAAAGCCGGTATAAACCGGCTTGAAAAGTTTTCTAGCTACGCATTCGGATTTTGCTGCGCTTGCCTTGCTTTTGCCTGTTTTGCTTGAACATCCAACATTGAGTTGTGCGCCATCATATAAACAGAGCAAATTTTATAATTCTTTAAATACCAAGCGCAATTTTCTTGCATACAAACAATTTCCACTTGTGAGCCAACACTCATAAGAGGGCACAAAGGTATTGATTTTTCTTGATCGCGAGCCATTAATTATCTCCTATGTTAATTATTTACTTATTAGTTATTTTGCCATTTTTAGAAGATTGCAATTCTCGCAACGCTTCTTTTCTTGGTCTTTGTAGATTTTTGTTCTGTTGATAACTTCATCAAAATCTATCTCATGCGCATTGAAATCAGGTCCGTCAACACAAGCAAATTTAGTCTTGCCACCAACAGTAACTCTGCAAGCTCCACACATGCCGGTACCATCTACCATAATAGGGTTCATGCTAGCTTCTGTATATATTCCTTTATCCTTGGTAAGATTTGCAACTGCGCGCATCATAGGCATAGGACCAACTGCAATAGCATAATTAATTTCCTCAGATGCTATTAAACGTTCTAATACCTGAGTAACAAAACCTTTTTCACCAAGAGAACCATCATCTGTTGTTATAAATAATTCAGAACAAGCATCTTTCATTTTGTCTTGCCAGAAGATTAAATCTTTAGTTCTTGCCCCCATAATCATGTATACTTTGTTACCAGCTTCCTTGAATGCTTTTGCGATAAGGTAGCAAGGAGCTGCGCCATAACCACCGGCTAAACAAACTACAGTTCCATATTTTTCAATATGTGTAGGTTGACCTAAAGGTCCTACAATATCAACAAGTTCATCGCCAACATTTAGTTCGGCAAGCTTTTTTGTTGTGTATCCAACTGCCATGAACACAATTGTTAAAGCACCTGTTTCTTTGTTTACATCTGCAATTGTAAGCGGAACTCGTTCTCCGTTTTCTTCTGCTCTAAAAATTATAAACTGTCCAGCTTTTGCATTCATTACTACGTAAGGCGCATCAATAGTGATTTCATATTGATTTGGACACAATTCTTTTTTTGATAATATTTTATAGCCCATCTTTCTAAGCCCTCTTATATGAGTATAATACCATAAATATCTTGTACACTCAATAGTAAAAATTTAAGAGGAGGGGGGGATAAATGTACATTAGGCTAGTCGTCTCACTTTGAGGCGGAGCTGGTAGTCTTTATATAATTTGGTAATCCCCACCAAGTAGCCGACAGTTGTGTCTACGTGCGGTGGTAAATGTACATTAATCTAGTCGTTTCACTTTGAGGCGGAGCCCGTAGTCTTTATATAATTTGGTAATCCCCACCAAGTAGCCGACAGTTGTATCTACGTGCGGTGGTAAATGTACATTAATCTAGTCGTTCCACTTCGAGGCGGAGCCTGTAGTCTTTATACAATTTTGTAATCACCACTTAGTAGCCGACAGTTGTGTCTACGTGCGTAGCACACAAAAAAAATCCTTTCTTGAATTAAGAAAGGTTTTGGAATCTTTTTTGTAATTCCTCATGTGTAGAAGGTTAGTGTGTAGGTTGTATGAAAGGTTTGTGTTATGTGTTTTCTCTTT
>CABQIM010000009.1 GCA_902464375.1 uncultured bacterium
TTTTAACAGAATATAATTTCCCAATTGCACCTGCTGCTAGAAACAAAGTTTTTGTTGCGTCTTCTGATTTTGAAGTTCGTAATGGAAAAATTAGAGCCGTTAATGTTAATTTAGACAGTGCTTATGGGAAAATTTCACTAAACAAGGTTGCTAATATGCTAAACTTGTTGAATCCGTTAGAATTCACTATGCAATTATTGGAAACAAAGGAATGCCGTGCAAATGTTGAGAATGTAAACATTGTTGACAATAAAGTGAAAGTTGATGGTAAAATATTTATAAAGGGAGATTAAGCCATGAATTTTTCGCAAAAGCTGGGTCTGTTTATACTTATTGTAATATCAGTTGCTTACGTATATTTTTCATTCTTGAGTCCAAAAGATGGTTTTCATGTGAATTTCCCACACCATCAGGAAGAAGAATTGCCTCCGGTTGAAGAATTTACTCCAACAGAACCTGTTGAAGAGCCGGCACAAGTTCAAGAGCCGGTGAAGGAGCATAGCTATAAGACTGTTAAGATATTTGTGACTGACTCTAATGGCAATATCCGTTCTGTAAACCGTAAGTGTGATAGTACAGTGGAAAAATCTTGTTTTGCGTTTGCAATAAAAGAACTTGTTGTTGCTCCAACTAAATGGGAAAAATCAAAGGGTTTCACTTCAGAAATCCCTCAAGGAACAAAAATTCTTTCTGTAAGAGAAGGCGAAGGCAGCGTGATGATAGACTTGTCTTCTGCGTTTGAAGCTGGTGGAGGTGCTGAAAGTACTTATACACGTGTAAAGCAAGTTATCAAAACTGCAAAATCTAACACCAATCTTCCCGTTTATTTATACATCAATGGCAAACAAGCAGATGTTATTGGCGGCGAAGGCATTATGATTAAACAACCTTTAAGTGAAAGGTCTTTAGATGACTGAGAATAAAGATTTAGAATATTACATGAATCTCGATTGGACTCTAATTGAGGGTACGGATTTGGATTTTAATGGGAACCCTTATCATTATATAGAAATTAAAGAAATACCGAGTTTTGCGTTTTGCGCCAAAACTCGCGAAAAAGCGTTGGAAAATTACAAAAAGCAATTAAGACTGTCCCTTATGCTTATGCTTGAAGATGGTGAACATATAGTAGAACCTGGGGAAGAAACAGAAGATGATATTGATTGGGAAAGCATATGTCCGTAGCTAAGTTATCAGAAATTTATATCTCTAAATTAACAAAAGAAGATATTGATGATGTTGTGGAAATCGAGGCTAGTGCTTATGGAAAACATCATTGGTCAAAGTCTTCTTTTTATGATGAGATGGCAAATAAACTTGCTAAATATTATGCTGCAAAAACAGCTGCCGGTGAACTTGTCGGTTATGCCGGAACTTGGCATATTATTGATGAAGGGCATATCACAACAATTGCGGTTAAGAATGAATTCTTGAGAAATCATATTGGCGAAGCTATAATTCATAAAATAATTGAAGATTGTTACAAAGATATGGTAAAGTATTTGACTCTGGAAGTTCGAGTATCAAATACGCCTGCAATAAAATTGTATGAAAAATATGGTTTTCAGTCGCTTGGAACAAGAAAAGGATATTATCAAGATAATAATGAAGACGCATTAATTATGTGGACTGAAAATATTTTTTACGATAAATTTAAAACAAGATACTTAGAAAATGTTGAAAATTTGAAAAAAATAATAGAGATTAAATGAGCAAACGAGTAGAAAAACAGATAAATAGTTTCAAATACAAAGGTGAACCTATCAAGATTACGTTTGGCACGCTGATTTTGACCGGACTTTGTGTGTTGCTTATTATTATTGCTACATTTACTCAAATTACGCTAAAACATCCGTATTTTCCGTTGAATACATTTACGTTTTTGGCAGGTAATGTAACAGATACTGAAATTTTACACCATTTTATTAAAAGTTATAAATACATACCGCAAATTCCGGTTGTGTTTTTTATTGTAGCGTTATTGGGGAGAAAATTTGGAATTTTGTCAATTTTGCTCTATATAATTTTAGGACTGTTTTTCCCGATTTTTGCGCTAGGCGGTGGTATAAGCTATTTATTTGAATATGGTTTTGGATATATTTTAGCTTTTATTCCGGCAATCTTTTTTGCAGGAACTTTACTCAAAGGTAAAACGGATTTTTTAAGAGTATTTTTGATTTCTTTGATTGGTGTTTTAACAATCCATATTCTGGGAATTTTATATATGTTTTTTATCGCAACTCTAAGACACGCTCCTATGGATTTGGTAACAGGCTGGATAATGTCACAAAGCGGTGTGCAAATTATTTATGATATCTTTTTTGCTATGTTTGCAATTTTTTTGGGACGTCAAGCAAGAAAACTGCTTTGGATTGTGATGTGTTAAAAGTATTAATGGCGCATTGTATGCACCATTAACTAAAATTTTAAAATAACCTGCGGATGTGAAGCATCCGCAGGTTATTCAATTAGTTTAAATTATTAAACTGTACCTTACTTCTCATCAAGAGCAGCAACACCTGGAAGAACTTTACCTTCGATAAATTCTAGAGATGCACCACCGCCTGTTGATACGTGAGTGAAATCTTCAGCTTTGAAGAATTTCTTAGCAGCAGAAACTGAATCGCCACCACCGATAACTGATGTAGCACCAGCTTTTGTAGCTTCAACAATAGCTTCTAATACTGCTTTAGTACCTTCAGCGAATTTAGGATTTTCAAATGCACCTACAGGACCGTTCATAAGAATTGTTTTTGAAGATTTAAGAACTTCTGCAAAAGCTTTTCTTGAATCAGGACCGGCATCAACACCTTCAAATCCATCAGGGATTTCGTTAATTTTAACGAATTCATTTTTGCCGTTACCGGAGAAATCATCTGTAACAAGAACGTCTGTAGCCATAACAAGCTTAACGCCTTTTTCTTGAGCTTTCTTTTCGATAGCTTTAGCAACATCGATTTGGTCATCTTCACAAATTGAGTTACCGATTTTACCACCGTTAGCTTTAACGAATGTGTAAGCCATACCACCGCCGATAATCATGTTATCAACTTTGTCTAGCAAGTTTTCTAAAACACCGATTTTAGAAGAAACTTTAGCACCACCAACTACAGCAGTGAATGGTCTAGTTGGGTTGTCTAATGCTTGAGATAAGCATCTGATTTCTTTTTCCATCAATAAACCAGAAACAGCTGGCTTAAGAACTTTTGCTAATTTAGCAGTTGAAGTGTGATTTCTGTGAGCAGCACCGAATGCATCGTTAACATAGAAATCGCCCAATTCAGCTAATTGGTTAGCGAAAGTCATATCGTCATCTTTAGCTTCTTCAGCTTTGTAGAAACGGATGTTTTCCAATAAAGCAATTTGACCGTCAGCAAGTTTTTCTACATAAGGTTTAGCTTCTTCAACAGAAGGGATGAATACGATTTCTTCGCCAAAAACTTTTGCCATATATTTAGCAACTGGTTCAAGAGAGAATTCCATATTTCTTTCGCCTTTTGGTCTGCCTAAGTGAGCCATAAGAACGATTCTAGCACCTTTTTCTTTTAAGAAATTTACAGTAGGAACGATAGCTTGAATACGAGTATCGTCAGTTACATTTTTGTTTTCATCAAGAGGTACGTTAACGTCAACTCTAACTAGAGCAACTTTTCCTTTGATGTCACCTAAATCTTTAATTGATTTTTTCATAATCTCTTTCCTTTCTTATTTGCAAATAATTGCATGATAATTATATTAAAAACAAAATTTCTTCTCAAGATGGGAAAAGAGTCTTTAGGTCATTAAGTCTTTAAGTCTTTAAGTCGTTAAGTTCTTTAAATTCGCACGCTCATAAATGAAAAATAAAACATATACCAAAATCAAAATTTTTATATGAACTTAACGACTTAAAGACCTAGCGACTTAAAGACTTCCCAAAAAGTAAATTTTCTTTACAAATCGACAAAAGTCATGAGCAATTTTTTGGTGTTTACTATACAATGGTAATATTGAACAAAGGACGGTTGTATGATGGAAACATTTGAGCTAACAAACTACAATTTTTATTCAAGTCGTCTGGACATGGAACTTATTACAAACATAGTTGATACTCTAAAAGATATTCTTGAAGAAGATAAACAGCAGGAACAACCATTGTTTTTGAAAGTTGCTGACGATTTTATAATGAATATTGCACGCAAGGTTGTTCAAGAAAAGAAAAAAACTTTTCTTATTGGAATAACCGGTGAGAGTGCTTCCGGTAAAACTGTTTTTGTTGATAATACTATTGAAGCTGTTGTGCGTGATAAAAAAGAAGGCATTTATACTGTTATTCGCCAAGATGATTATTACAAAGATACATCTAAAGAGTTGCAAGAAGCAGGAAGTTATGATGCTTTATTTAAAACCGGTTTTAGTTTTGATACACCGGATGTAATAAATCTTCCTTTGATGAGAGAACATTTATTAGGCTTGAAAAAGGGCGAAACAATTGTTTCTCCAAAATATGATTTTGTAACTTGCGTTTCCAATCCGAATGGTGACACTAAAAAGCCTGCAAAAGTTATTTTGACAGAAGGTTTATATGTGTTGAATCCGGAAGTGCGTGACATTATGGATGTAAAAGTTTATGTATTCACTCCGATTGATGTTATTAAAGAAAGATGGTACAAACGTGCGGTTTCTAGAGGTAAGACTGGAGAAGCTGCAGATTTACAGTTTAAAAATGTAAACGAAACAGCACAACAATACATTCGTCCAACCTACCAAATTGCGGATTGTATTATTAATGGTATGGTTGACAAAGATTATATCAAAGTAATCACAGACAAAATTTTAGTTAGATTAGCAGAAGTTTGTTGTTAATGTTTTTTTTTGCGATAAGAAATGTTTAAACCGCCCTTGTTAGGGAGGTCGCAGTCGTTCTTGAGCCGTGCGAAAGGTACGAATGCGGGTGGGTATTAATTAATGCTTATTAAAACTATTATGAGCTTCCCCACTAATAATTTAAAGGAGATAAAATGTTTGAATTAAAAGCACAAATGTATTTTTCAGCAGCACATCATTTATTGAATTATGATGGTGAGTGTGAACATCAACACGGTCACAATTGGTTAGTAGAAGCTTACGTAAAAGGCGAAACGCTTGATAAGAGCAATATTCTTGTTGATTATAAAGTTTTAAAACGTGAAATGAAAGCCGTTTTAGATTTATTAGATCATAAAGATATCAATGAACTTCCTGAATTTAAGGGTGAGAGTCCTTCCAGCGAAATGATTGCAATGTTTATTTATAACAAATTAAAAGAAAAAATTGTTCAGGTTTCCAAGGTTTCTGTATGGGAAACAGCTACTTCTTGTGCAAGTTATTTTGAAGAAGGGTAGATTTGCTTAAACTATCTTTACAATATGTCAAATTCTGAACTTTTTTGTTTTTATACATATATGTGTAGTAAAAATGAAGGGCAAGGTTTGTATGATAAATTCCGTTAATAGTTCTAATTTTCAACCTATTACAAAAGTAGCATTTAAGCAATATCAACAGCCATCAGTAGAAATTCCACAAGCGCCAATGCAGTGTGATGCTTATGTGAGTTCTCAAAATACGAAAATGCCACCTGAAATCGGTTTTTTTCGTTTGATGTCAGGCTTTTTAACAGATAATCAAGTAAATCAAATTAATCAATCAAGGCAGTTGCCTTCTAATGCAAAATTTATAATGAATGGTTATGGAAGTTATTCTATTTCTAATAATATTTTAGGAATTAGGGTTGGTACGCAAACGCTGCCGGAAGGTTTTGAAGTCAAAAAGAATGTTTTAGGGCAAGCAGTTGTGTTGCCAAAGGGTTCTGAAGGCTTATTCATAAGATAAAAATTTATAAAGTATTATTTTTACATTCGGGATTATGATACAATAGAGATGCAATAATGTATTTATTATTTGCACATTTGATATAAAGAGGGGAGTTTATGGATTTAATACAATCAATTTTAATGGGGATTGTGCAAGGGTTGAGCGAATTTTTACCGATTTCAAGCTCTGCGCATTTAGTTTTTACGTCAAATTTTTACAAAGTATTCAAAGGTATAGAGATTGTTCAAGAATCTAATCAAGAAGTTTTTCTTGATATAATGCTTCATTTGGGCACATTGATTGCTGTATTGATTTTCTTTAGAAAAGAAATTTGGCAAATTTTGAAAGCACTTTATTTCGGTTTAAAAAACAAAGATTATTCATCTAAGGATTTTAAAACCGGTATTTATATTATCTTAGGCACTGTAATAACTGTCTTAATAGCCTTTCCGATGAATGAAGTTGCAGAATTTCTAGTCTTTAAACCTGCAATTGTAGGTGGTTTATTAATTGGAACAGGTATTTTACTTTTGTTCAGTGAATTCTGGGCAAAAAGACATGGTAAAAATGCTGATGTGACTTTAAAAAGCTCTATTCTAATTGCAATCGCACAAGGCTTGGCGGCTCTTCCTGGGTTTTCTCGTTCTGGTTTAACAATTGCAACCGGACTTTTGACCGGTTCTGACAGAACAACTGCTGCAAAATATTCGTTCTTGTTAAGTATTCCGATTATATTGGGAGCTTCAATGGTTTATCCGCTTGTAAAACTTGATTTTGCAGAAGTTGTTACATATAACTGGACTGCAATCATAGCAGGAACAATTGTTTCAGGGATTGTCGGTTACTTATGTATTAAATATTTCTTGAAATTTGTTTCAAAATTTTCATTAAGCATTTTTGGTTACTATTGTTTAATTATGGGACTTGTAACGGCTGTTTTCTTCACAATTAAAGGCTAAGGTTAAATAAAAAGGAGATTATTATGGAATTGAATAAATATATTGAACATACGTTATTAAAACAAGATGCTACTCGTGCAGAAATTACGAAATTACTTGAAGAAGCTTGTCAATACAGCTTTTTAGGTGTTTGTGTTAACCCTTGTAATGTTAGTTATGCACACCAGTATCTAAAAGATACCAACAGAAATGATGTCAAAGTCGTTACCGTAATTGGTTTTCCTCTTGGTCAAGCTACTTGCGAAAGTAAAGTGTTGGAAACAGTCGATGCTATCAAAAATGGTGCTGATGAAATTGATATGGTTATCAACGGTGGAAAGCTTAAAGATAAAGACTATAACTACATTGTAGATGAAATTTCAAAAGTAAAATCTGCTTGCCAAGGTAGAAATTTGAAGGTAATTATTGAAACAGATTTGCTAACAAAAGAAGAAATTAAAATTGCGTGCGAACTTTGTATAAAAGGTGGTGCAAATTTTGTAAAAACATCAACCGGTTTTGTAAAAAACGGAGTGGGTGCAAAAGCTGAGGATGTAAAGCTTATGTACGAAACGGTTAAGGATGCCGGTTTGCAAGTAAAAGCATCAGGTGGAATTCGTGACAAAGAAGCTGCATTGAAAATGATAGAAGCCGGAGCCGTAAGACTGGGAACAAGTTCCGGGGTTAAGATTGTAGAGTAGTATTTTTTCTTTTCTTCACATTCTAATCAAGCCAAATCCTATATTTAAAGGATTACAAACAAGTTTAAATATAGTTTAATATATTCAGAATAGTATACAATTCGGAGATAATTATGGATATATTTGCAGTCATAGGGATGTTCCTTGGGATTGGGTTCATTCTTACCGGTCAGGCTATGGAAGGTGGTAATATAGGTCAGCTGTTGCAGATTACAGCTGCATTTATTGTACTTGGTGGTACGACCGGTGCAATTGTATTAAGCTTCCCGCCTAAAATATTGATGTCTGCAATAAAGATTCTTAAAGATGTTTTTATGCCACCGAAATGTGATTTTAATGCATTGATTACGGAAATTGGCGGATTTGCAACAAAAGCAAGAAAAGAAGGTATTATTTCTTTGGAAAAAGAAGCTAATAATGCATCTGACAAACTTCTTACTTTGGGTTTGGGTGCTGTTGCCGATGGTACAGACCCGACTCTGGTTAGAGAAATGATGGAAAACCAGATTGAACAATTGGAAAACTATGTTCACAACGCAGCGAAAGTTTTTGAATCATTTGGTGGTTATTCTCCAACTTTGGGTATCATTGGTGCGGTACTTGGTTTGATTCAAGTTATGCAGAACTTGTCTGATCCGTCTAAGTTAGGTGCAGGTATTGCAGTTGCTTTCGTTGCAACAATTTATGGTTTGTTCGCTGCAAACCTTGTAATGATTCCTTTGGGAACTCGTGTTAAGTTTATTTATCAAGATGTTATGTTATATAAAAATATGATTCTAGAAGGTGTTTTATCAATCCAAGCTGGCGAAAGCCCTGTTTTGATTGAAAGAAAATTGCGTTCATTTATTTTGGAAGAAGCTAAGGAAGAACAAGGTAATGGCTAGAAAAAAGAGAGCTGAAGAACCTGAAAACCTAGAGCGTTGGCTCGTTTCATATGGTGATTTTATCACTCTGCTTTTTGCTACGTTCGTAGTATTATATGCTCTTGCCCAAGTTGATGCCAGTGATTTTGCTAAACTTGAAGAATCTTTGAAAAACGCTTTTTCTCAAAATACTCTTTTAGATGGTCAACAATCAATTATGGATGGAAGCGATTCTATATTTGATCAGCAACAAGCAAATTCTTTTATCCCAAGCCTAATGCTAGAGTACATTAGCCCAAAATATGAAGAAGAGTCTTTTAGAGAGATTGATGAAACGATTATGGAGATGACAAAGCTTGGAGAGTTGGACGGAATTTCTTCTAAGATGACTGATAAAGGACTTTTGCTAACATTTGATGACAAATATCTTTTTGCTCCTGGGTCTGCTAATATTGACGGTGAAGCTAAAAAACTTTTGGATAAAGTTGGAGTTTTGATTTGCAAAAAATTTGTATTACATTCTATGAGAGTAGAAGGTCATACAGATAGCACACCGATTAATTCATTTGTTTATCCTTCTAATTGGGAATTGTCAGCCGCAAGAGCTTCTTCAGTTGTAAGATATATGATTACAAGGTTTAAGTTCTCACCAAGTTTATTTTCTGCAATCGGATATGCAGATACAAGACCTTTAGAAAATGCAATTTCACCAAAGGATCCTGCAAATAGAAGAGTAGAAATACTTATTATGAAAAACAAGTATAGACGTGATTTTGAAACAAGTAACGATAATACAATGAAGCTTACAAAAGCTGAACAGGAAGCTATTCAGAAACAGAGAGAGCAGATTATTTCTAAGATAGAGGGTGATGCAATTTCTCCTGCGGCAAAAAAATTGTTGGAAGAAAACCAACAAAGGATTGAAAAGCAGAAGAGTGAAAAACTTTCTAAAAAGAATATGGAATTATATGTAAATCTTGATAAAGAGAATGCGCAGAATGGTGACGATGTAGAAATGCCTGCGGTGGAGAAACGTGTTATTCGCTTGAATTCAAGTATTCCGGAAGATGAGGACTTTGGCTTATGATACAGTATGCGGTAGGAATGTCACTTGGTCCATCTTCTTCGGTTGAAACCGGTGTTGCAGTAAGAGAGATTGCGACGGGCAAACTTATTTATGTCGATAAGTTGTTTTCAATGAATGATGTACAGTTCTTTTTTGAAAATTATCCATCAATAAAAAATTCTGCATTTTGTATATCTTTGCCTTGGGATAATACAATGATGGAAGGCAAATGGAGAGTCCTCTCTAAACCGTATCAGCTGATTCATTCTAAAGAGGAAGAGTTTATAAACAAAGATAATTGGATGCAAAGATTTTCAACCAGAGGGTGTGAATTATTTTCCAATTTGAAAAATAATGGTGCTGATATTTTTAGATTTGAAGTCTATTTAACACGACAAAAATTTAACCTTTACTCTAATTTTAAAGAGCGTTCTTCTGCAGATTGCAAATTTTTACAATCAACTTTGAGATATGAATTCGGTTTTGACAATTTGCCGACAAATATGATGCCGGTTGCACAGTTGGAAGCAATTGTCGGCTGTTTGCTTTGTGAAGAAAAATTAAAAGACAATACGCATAATATTTTTGATTTTCGTGGATTGGAAGTTGTTAATTTGAAGTGATAATTACTGAAAGGTATAGCATTTTACCCTCGCCCCTTGTGGGAGAGGGATAGTTTTTCAAGCTGAAAGCCTTTTGGCTTGAAGCTTAGAAAAACAGGGTGAGGGGTAATACGATTATCTTATTTATTTTATTCAAAACTTGTAAATATTTGTAAACATACTTCCGAAATAACGCAAGTTTTTCTATTCACATGCTTTAATAAAACAGATACATGTGTTGAAAGGATGTAGAATATGGTTCAATCAATTGATAATGGATTCAATAGAGCAAATTATAGCGCAGTAAAAATTAATATTAACAAGCCGGAAGTTTTTGCAAACGGTGCAAATAACCAGAATCCGACAATTACAAATCCGATGAACGTAAACGGTAATAATGCTGATTTAAATGCTGTAAATATTAATATTGATAATCCAACAGTTCATGCAGAACCGGTGCAACCGATATATGATTATCCTCAAGCACAAATGCCAATGACTTATGATATGGCTCAAATTAACAAAGTCCCACTTCCACAAGGATTTAATTTGGCATACCATACTACAAATGTGATTTTACCAAAGATGGAAAATGAATTGGAAGTAGAAGGTAAAGATTTTGAACCTGTAGATGATTCGAAAACGCCTGATGAACAAAAGGTTGAAACTCCAAATGTTCCTGAACCGAACTACACTACAACAGAAGCTGAAAAAGGAGTCAATATAGGTGCGGAAGAAACACTTCCGACTAGTGAGAATGTTGAAAAAGGTGTAAATGTAAAAGCGGAAGATACAGTTCCGGCTGGTGAGAATAGTGAAAAAACCGAAAACGCAGGTGCGGAAGAAGTAATTCCCACTAATGGCGAAGTGAAAGAAGAAGCGGCAGAAAATGATGTTGATGTAGAAGATGTTCCGGAAGAAGTTGAAGAAACAGAAACTACGAATGAAGCAGAGGAAGCAGAAGAAGCTCCTGCGGTAGCGGAAGATGACAAAAAAGATGCTGACAAAATTAATGATGATGTTAAGGTAATGGATAATGAAGTCAAAGAAATTGAAAAGAAAAGACCGGAAATTATTCCTGGGGAAGAAATTAAACCGGATGTAGATATTCCGCTTGTGATTTCTAATTTGACGAACGCAGATTATGATGTTCAGGCTCAACAGATGGAAGAAATCGCAAGAATTTCTATGGACAATCCTGAAAATGCAGTACCTTATATTGTAAGAGATGTATTTGCGACTTTGATTGATATAACTAAGGCAGATACTTCTGAATTAGCCTCTCCAACAGAAGCACAGGTACAGGCAAGAAAGAAAGTAATTGCAAATTATTTGGTAATGGAAAATGCTAAGGGTGATAAGAATGTAAAATTACCTTACGAATTATCAGATGCAGAAATAGAACTTGCAAACCAAATTTCTCCAATGGAACAAGCTGAAAGAAATAAAGAATATGCAATGTATACAATGTCTGTTTTGGCAAAGATTTATACTGACGAAGTAGAAAAACAAACAGGTAATATTGTGCCAATGACAGATTTACCGGGGACTTCTGCAATAGTTGATGCTTTGAGATACAATCCAAACCCAGAAGTAAAATTGGCTGCAATTGATGCATTGAGCCACATTGAAAGACCGGAATACAAAGATGAGTTAACAACTTTGTTTACTTTGGCTCAAACTGATACAAATCCATTGGTTGCAATGGCAGCAACCAGAGCGATAGAACGTGCTGCACAGGATGATAATGCAGTAGCTGCTAACTAGGGTTTTAAAATTGAAAAATTGTAGGGTGGGAAAAGCGAGAGCGGTTCCCACCTTTATAATTTTATTATATAGCGCCGAGCTTTTTGCAAGCTTCTAAGGCGCAATTTTGTTGGGCTTCTTTTTTAGATTTTCCACGACCTTTGGCAATAATCTTTCTTTGCCACTCAACTTCAACCTCAAAAACAGGTTTGTGCGCAGGTCCTGTCACTCCGACAGTTCTATATACCGGTATGGTTTTATCAATCCCTTGAGTGTATTGTTGCAAAATATCTTTCGCGTTATACTTTTCAAAATGCTTATCAACGTCTTCTGCATATTCCATTACATAATCATTAATAAATTTTTCAATCTCTTTTTCTTTTCCACTCAAATAATACGCGCCAAGAACGGCTTCTAAAGAACAAGCAATATTGGATTCTCTTTTTCTTCCGCCTTGTCTTTCTTCTGACGGGCCGAGTTTGATTAATTTATCCAGACCAATTTTTATTGCTATTTGTGCCAAAATCGCATCTGATACCAGAATAGAACGAATTTTTGAGAGTTCACCTTCCGGAGCGGTTGGATAAGCATGGTATAAAAGTTTTGAAGTGAATAATTTTAATACAGAATCGCCAAAAAACTCCAGACGCTCATAATTTTCGAGTGAATCTATATTATTTTCCTGAGTATAAGATGGGTGAGTCAATGCTTTTTCTACAAGCTCGTTTGTTTCACCAAAGATTTCTTCTAGCATGAGAAAATACCCTTAACGATATCAGAAAAATTATTTACTACGAACATGAACATATAATAATGTACTACAGGAATTGTTAAAATATAGCTGTCAGTTCTATCTAAAAATCCACCGTGACCAGGGAGGATGTTACTTGAATCTTTAACTCCGGCATCACGTTTAATCATAGATTCGCACAAATCTCCGATTTGAGCAAATGCGGCAATTAATAATCCTAAAATAATGCAATGATACCAAGGAATCATAAGCACTTGTCCGAATATAAAGCAGAAAATCATACAAGATAAAGTTCCGCCAATAGAGCCTTCAATCGTTTTATTAGGGCTAATAACTTTTGATAATTTGTGTTTGCCGAAATAGCAGCCCATATAATAACACATAGAATCAGTTAAAATAACAGCGAAAAATAACAATAAAGCGTATCCAGCACCTTCGGTGGTAACATTTGTTTTAATTAAACCTTCATATAACGGATGACTGCCCAAATCTCTTAAGAATAATAGATGTAGTGGGAACCAGCCACAATATACGAATCCTAAAATTGTTGTTGCAACATTTGCTATGTAAGGTTGTTTGCCTTTAAATAACACAGACATAAAAGCCATGATTGAACAAGCTGTGAAAGCGAGTGCAACCATATCAAACCTGTTAAAATAAGCTAATGCTGCAAAAATAAAGCTTGATAGGATTATAATCCTTGAGCTTGGGCGAAAGCCTTTGTGCTCAAGGATTTTTACATATTCTTTCGATGCAAGTGTAACAATGATTAGCACTAAGCCAACTATCCAAAGTCCGCCTGCCATTATTGCAAATAATGCCGTAAATCCGAAGATTATACCTGTAATTAGTCTTGTTACACTTTTACTCAAATTCATTATACTGTCATAACCTCTTTTTCTTTTTCTACAACTAGAGAATCAATAATTCCAACATATTTATCAGTAAGTTTTTGAATCTTATCTTGATTGTCTTTTACTGCATCTTCAGGAAGATTTTCATCTTTTTCAATTTTTTTCAAGCTATCAACCATATCACGTCTTACGTTACGGATTGCAACTTTAGTATCTTCACCATATTTCTTAACTTCTTTAGCAGTTTCTCTTCTTCTTTCTTCTGTCAAAGGTGGGAAGTTTAATCTAATGCAAGTGCCATCGTTGTTAGGCGCAACACCTAATTCTGCTTTAATGATAGCTTTTTCTAATTCTTTCATGATGCTTTTGTCAAAAGGAGTAATTACAAGTGTAACACCTTCGCTAACGCTAACTTGTGCCATTTGTCTGATTGGAGTAGGTGCACCATAATAATCTACGATAACTTTATCCAAAACTGCAGGATTAGCACGACCGGTACGAACAGAGCCAAATTCTCTCTTCATCTGAGCGATAGCCTTTTCCATTTTTTCCTCTCCGAATAAATACATTTCTTCAAGAGCTTCTGACATAATTTTCTCCTTTTTATTAAATTATTGTTTACTATATTTTTATTGTTGTTGGGCCGAAATCTCAACCTGCTAAAATCCCAACCTACGAATTAAACACTCAAAGCTTGCTTAACTTACATAAGTTCCGACAGCTTCGCCATTCATAATTTTATTCAAGCTGCCTTTTGCTTTGAAATCAAATACGATTATCGGAATCTTGTTTTGCTTACATAAAGCACAAGCAGAAGTGTCCATTACTTTTAATTCATTTTTAATAATGTCGTCATATGACATTGTGTCAATTTTCTTAGCGTTTGGATTTGTTCTCGGATCGTCATTGTAAACTCCGTCAACGCCGTTTTTAGCCATCAACATAACTTCTGCATCAATTTCAGAAGCTCTAAGTGCTGATGCTGTATCCGTTGTGAAGAATGGGTTTCCTGTTCCGGCTGCGAATATAACAACTCTGCCTTTTTCCAAATGTCTGATTGCTCTATGGCGAACATAAGGTTCCGCAATCTGGTTCATTGCAATAGCTGTTTGGACTCTACATTCAACACCAATCTTTTTCAAAGCACATTGAAGAGCTACAGCGTTCATAACAGTTGCAAGCATTCCTACATAATCTCCAGAAGCTTGATCCATACCAAGTTTTGCGCTGTTTTTCATTCCGCGGAAAATGTTTCCGCCGCCTACAACGACTGCAACTTCAACACCTTTGTCGTAAATTGACTTAATTTCATTGGCTATCATTTCAACAGGTTCATAATCAATACCGAATTGCTGATTTCCAAGCAATGCTTCCCCGCTGATTTTTAATAACACACGTTTATACTTTGTACCCATTAGTTACCTCTCATTATTACACTTATAGTATTAAAAAAGTGCGAAAATGTAAAGCATATTGCCTGACAAAATCGCATTTTTATTAAAACCAGTTACACATATCTTCTTGGCAAAGAGAACTTTCCAAGTCTTGCATAATGTTTAATCTGGTCATTTCATACGTAACAGGTGTTATTGAAATCTTGTTATTTCTAACGGCAGCAATATCAGTGGCTGCATCTTCCGGTTCGTTAATCAATTCGCCAGCCATCCAGTAATAAACTTTTCCTCTTGGGTCAACTCGGCGTTCATATGCGTCTGTAAACATTCTGCTACCGAGCTCCGTGATTGCAATTCCTGCAATATCCTCTTTATCCAGCCCGGGGATGTTTATATTTAAAATTGTTTTAGGAGGAATTTTATATTTATCCAAACGATTTAGTAATTGTGCAACAAATGCAGCAGCGAAGTGAAAATCTTCGTATTCATTTCTTAGACTAGCTAAAGAGGTGGCAATACTCGGATAACCCATCATTGCGCCTTCCATTGCACAGCTAACCGTTCCTGAATAAAGAATATCGGCGCCCAAATTCGGTCCGTGATTAATTCCAGAAATTACTAAGTCAGGTAGTTCATCTTTTGATAAAATCGCATTAATCGCAAGCTTTACACAGTCCCCAGGGGTTCCGGTTGTCATCCAACAACGTTTAGAGCCGTACTTTGCATCGACTTCTTCAACTCTTAATGGAGTATGAAGAGTTAGAGAATGCCCAGCGGCACTTCTTTCTCTATCGGGAGCTACTACATAAACATCGTGTGATGGTGCAAGTGCTTCGATTAGTGCACGGATACCATTTGCCAAAATTCCATCGTCATTAGAAATGAGTATTTTCATATTTTGCTCCCTCTGCTGAATACTTTTGTATTATATCAGGTTGAGAGAATGTTGTATACAATATAATAAATATGTTTTCGAATTAGAATATCCCCCACTCTTGGGTTATTTACTTTTACAAGCACTGATTTCTACCTCACCCTAACCCTCTCCTGCTAGGAGAGGGAATGACCAGCGCTTGTTAAAATAAGCATTATAAAATTGTTACAAAACTTTACAATTAATTTTACTTGGAATTTCCTTTGTTTCGTTCAAAGAATTGTATATGTAAAATAAACAATTCTTTAAAATTCGGTAAAATATTTTATACATTCTTTATATGGAAAAAATATTCAAAAATTCATCTTTACATTTCCTTTACAAATGTATTAAGAAGGGCAATTTTTATTTTGTTCTGCTTTTAAATACATGTATAAGTTGTTATAATCAGCTTAGGGATGGTAGTGTGAAGTTACAAAAGCCGAATCAACAACTGCCGAATTAGAAGAAATTGTATGATAAATAAAGTAAGTGTAGAAACAAATCCTAGAATAATAAATAGCAAAAGAGCCCGTAAGAATGAGAACATAGCGAGTCAGCAAAATCCAAACTTTAAAGGGTTGGGCGGTGTGCTTTTAACTGGTATGCAAGCTTGTGAAAGAATGCCAATGGTTAACGTGGCTGTTATTGACATGTTATCTGCGATTTTACCTAGAACTATTGTAGAATCTATGACCAACTGGTTTGCAGGGTTTGAAGCATTTAGACGAGAATCTTCCGGCTTGGTTGTAAACTGTTTGATACCAAGCTTAATTACTTTAGGCATTGCTAAAGGTATAAATGGCGGATTTATGCCAAAAGGCATTGATATGTCTGAATGTTGGGCTGACAGTTCTATGATAGATAAGGCAAAAACTTATTATATGGAAGCCTCTTCTTCTGACAAGGTAAAAGAGTCTTTGCGTAATATTATTGCTGATACGGAAGGTTTTGAAGGAAAGAATAAATTATCATTCAAAGATATTTTATCAAAAGAAGAATTAGATAGTTATGCAGAAAAACTTGCAAAGCTTACAAGGGAAGATATGCCTAAAAAATCTTTAGCGCAAAAAATCAATCATGGCTTTAAAGTTTGCATAGGTAAAGAAAAAAGAGAAATAGACCCCGTTACTGAAATTGCAAATTCTATTGTTGAAAAAACCAGAATCGCAGAAAATTTAAAAGTTGCAGGAAAGGGTGATGCTGTTACAGCATCGTCTGTTAATACTTTGTTAAAAGATTCTGTGAAATTCTACAAAGGTTTGCAAAAAGCAGGTGATAAAGTTACTGTAGAAGAATTTGCAAAACGAAGCAAAAATTTGGTTAGAACAAAGAGTGGTTTAGGCTTGGCAGTCGTTCTTCCATTAGCTATTTCTATGCAATACATTAACAGATGGATTACCGGTAAACTTTCCGGAGTTAAAGGTGCTCCTATTTATGATGATTTTGGTAAAAATGGTAAAGAAAGCATTGAAGATGCACCAAAATCAAGAGAAGGATTGTTGCGACAAAAACTTATATCTATATCATCAATGGTCGGTGTTTCACTTCTTTCTATGATGAAAAAGCCAACATTGGGAATGCTAGAATTTAAGGGAATGTTCCCAACGATGGATCAGGCTAGAATAATTTCTACTGCTACATTTGCTTCTCGTATGGCAGCAGCTGACGATAAAAACGAATTAGCAGAAGCTACTGTCAGAGATATTGCAACATTCTCAAGTTTGTATTTCTTGGGTGATTATGCTGCAAAAGCTGCTGCAACTGTAATTCAAAATAAAACAGGTATAAAATTATTAAACGAAACAAAACAATTAGATAAAGATGCGAATGTATTCCAAAAAGCTTGGCATTGGGTAAAAGATATTAATATCAAATCTTCCGAAGAAGTCGTTAGTGCAACGGAAGAAGGTTTGAAAGCAAAAGGTTTGAAACCGACTGCAGAACAGCTTAATATCATTAAAAAAGAACTTAAACATGCAACAAATTTACGTTCAGCTTGCCAAGGAACAAGTATTGGTGTATCATTAGCATTGTTAGGGATTGTGATTCCAATTTTCACAAGAAAAAATACCAAGAAAAAACATGAACAAGCTTTGAAGCTCGCTCAAGAAAGCTCTCCTGTAACAGCCGATAAAAATGAAACGAAGGAATCAGTTACTCCTTTGAATGTAAAATATTCAAAACTAACAGCAGGATTCCGCGCAGATAAACGTTAAGGTAATTATGAAAGTACAACAAATTCCACAACAAACAACTATTCCAAACCAACAAAATGTTCAATTTAAGGGTGCATTAGATAGCAGTCTAAGATTTTTTGCGACTAATCAGGCAGTTGGAGCTAATGCTATCGATTTAGCGTCAATGGTTGCGCCACGTTCTATTAGTGATACCGCAAAACGTGGACCGGCTGCAGGTTTAGAAACATTTAGACGTGAAGTTATGGGTACGGTTAATGATACTTGTGTTGGTTTATTTGGTGCCGCAGCCGGTGCATTAATTGCAAATGGTATAAACAAAAAGTTTGGGATGAATGTAAATAAATTGTTTACTGCTCCTGAAACTTTGAACATTTTAGCTGAAAATAAATCTGAACAAATAAAAGATAAAAAATCTCAACTTGAATATATCAAAAAGACTTTGTCTAATGTGAAAGCATATAACCCAACAAGTGAGGCTTCTGATGCCGAAGGTTTTGTCAAACTTTCACAAAAAACGATTGACGAGTCTGCAGAATTCTTTGATAAAGCTTTAACAAAGAAAATGAATTTTAATGAATGGGCAAAAGACGGAACTGCTGATGCTAAGAATGTAATCTTGAACAAGATTACGGAAGATACCGGTGCCCAATCAAGATATATTTTGGAATCTACTGATAAAAAGATTAAAAGTGAAACAAGCCTAAAATCATTGTTGAATGATATTTATATTGTTTCAGATTCGTTTAATAACAAAAAAGTAAATGCGGCTTTTGAAGAACAAATTAAATCAGGAAAAGCTGTTAAAGACAATGCCTTCATAAAAGGCGTTACTAAGTTTATGAAATCTCGTGCCGGAGCAGGTTTTGCGGTCGCTTCTGCAATCGGACTTTCTGTTCAGCCAATCAACATGTATCTGACTAAATTAAAAACAGGTACTGATGGTTTTGTCGGTGTAGAAGGTCGTTCAAAAGATGATTCTGCCGGATTTAAAGGTATTAAAGTTGCATCAAGCGCAGCGTTCTTTAGTATGATTTTGGCAACATTAAATATGTCACCACTTAAATTCTTAAAAGCTCCTTCTAAATTTATGGACAAAATGGCATTCACTGGTAAAATGCCTACTGTTAACCAATTGAAGGGTATTTATGGTGTGACAATTATTTCAAGAATTTTCTCTGCTCGTGATAAAGATGAACTTAGAGAAGTGCTTACTAAAGACACACTTGGCTATTTAAGCTGGCTTGTTCTTGGTGATATTGTTAACAAGCTTGCTGCAGACGGTTTGGATAAAACTGTTATGAATTATAAAAAAGGCATGGAAAAATGTGCAAATCCATTTAAGCGTACCTTTAGCGCAGCTTTGAAAACAAGAGATGAAATATTGATTGAAACATTGGCTAAGAACGGTAAGTCTACAACTAAGAAAGTTGGCGACAAGACTATTGCTAAAACATTCAAAGAATTAGAAAAAGATATCGAAACATTGAGCCCTCAACTTCAAAAAGCTACTAAAAAACGTTTAAGAGTTCTGAATGCAGCTCAATTGTCAGGCTACTTGTTCTCTGGTTTGGTATTAGGTTTAGGTATTCCAAACTTAAATATCTATGTTACAAATATGCTTGATAAAAAGAGAAAAGCTGCACAAGCAAAAGAACAAAAAATTGTTGCTTAGGTTATTTTAATGACTGGTAGGCACATTCTCTGTCATTGCGAGAAAATCTGTGATTTTCGTGGCAATCCAGATTGAATTAGTCGGTTTTACAAGAAGTACATATTTTAAAAATCCAACATGGAACTTTTTTGCTTTTTCATCGTCTTAATCTATAGAGAAGATGGAGGAGATTTTATGAGCAGAGCTTATAGTAATGCTGAATATATTGACAGCACAGAGATGGAAGGAAATTCACCAAAAACGTTCAGTACGATTGTTAATAACGATGATATTTTGCAAATGTATCTAAAGGAAATTGGGCGCAAAAAAATGCTTTCCAGAAGCGAAGAACTGGAACTTGGACGAAGAATTCAGGAAGGTAATTGGAAAGAAAAAGAACAGGCTAAGCGCGAGTTGATTCAAGCAAATTTAAGACTTGTTGTGAGTATTGCAAAAAAATACATAGGGCAAGGTGTGCTGTTTATGGACTTGGTGCAAGAAGGGTCGCTTGGTTTAATTAAGGCGGCAGAAAAATTCGATTACAAAAAGAATTTTAAATTTTCAACTTACGCAACTTGGTGGATAAAGCAGACAATAATTCGCGCGATTTCAAATCATTCTAGGACAATTCGTATTCCGGTGCATATGTTGGAAAAAATTCGAAGATATAAAAAAGCCTGTCATATTGCAGCTTGTGACGAAACAATGGATGTGGATAATGAAACTATTGCAAAGATTTCCGGATTGGATGTTAAAAAGATTGACGAAGTTAAAAGTGCACTCAAAAAAGAGCCTGTAAGCCTTGATACATACGTAACAGACGATTTGTGTATTCAAGACTATGTTGAGGATACATCTTATACTTCGCCAGAAAATAATATCCAGAAAATTTTACAAGCCAGAGATGTTAAAAAATTACTTAATACCTTGGACAAACGAGAACGTGAAATTTTAATCAAAAGATTTGGTATTGACTCAAAAGAACCAAAGACTCTCGAACAAATTGGTAATGACCTTGGATTTTCGAAAGAAAGAATTCGCCAATTGGAAAATATTGCACTACAAAAATTGCGAAGAACAGAAAAGATTACAAAACTTAGAACTTATCTGGAAGATGATGAATAATTAGTGTTTGTCTTTGTTATATACCACATAGCCGCCATATATTGATAACGCAGCACAAACTATTCCTATACCTATTTTTAAGAACAAATTATTATTGGAGTAATTTTCTTTTTGCTCCAATATTTTTTTGTACTTAAGAATTTTTTTATATAATTTAGCATCTGTTTTATCCAGCCCTTGTGCTTTAAAATTCTTGGCTAGAGCGTCCATCGGGTTATATCCTTCTTTGTTTTCCAAAGCTTTAAAATATTTATTTTCAAAATCTTTTGAGATTCTGACTCTGTAATTTTTAGTTTTATCTTCATTGTTTAAAAATTGTTCATTCAAACCAAGTGCGTCAGAGAAAAATATCATGTTGTGATAAGCTCCTGCCGGTTCTGCAAATTTTGCCTGAATAAATTCTTTCTGGTTTTGCAATTGTTTTTGTGGAATTTTTAAGATATCAGCAAGAACTTTTGCTTGGGTATTATTATATTTTATTTTGCCTGAATCGTGGTTTGTAGCGCCAATAATAAAACTATCAGGAGCCCAGTTGCGTTTCAAAAAAGCATCATTGCTTCCCCAATCTTGTGATAAATAATCAGATGTGTAAATTTTAATTCTATCTTTTACACAAGGTTTAAGGGTGTAAGAATCATAGACGCTGAAATTTTCGCCGGAAGTTGCAAATTCGTACATTATGTTTTTAAAATCTTTGCCCTTAACTTTTTGCGCTTCTTCTTCAATAATATCCAGAATTTTCCCATCATAAAATCTTCTTTTTGTGTTATTGTTTTGAATTTGCGGCTGCATAACATATGTCCACGCTGCATCAACTCTTATCCCATCAAATCTTTTGGTGTAAAAATTAACTTTTTCTCTTAATAGTTTTTCCCCTTCAGGTGTGTCTAGGTTCAGTGCCGGCAAGCCCCAACCAACAGTTGTGTTTTTAAGAAAAGCTTTTGGATTAGCCCAAACTTCGTCGTAAGAAAATCCGCAAAGCATATCCGCGTCAAGCTTTAACCCCTTTTTATTCAATTCATTTTTTGCATTTTTTAAACTATCTTCTGCTAAAAATTGTTTGAAGTAATAAAAATCAATATCTTTACTTTTTATTTGTTTAATTTCATTTATTCTATTTTTTCGCTCGGCTTCTGTCACCAAATCAGTATTAAACAAATTTTTGTCAATATTATTCCACTGCGTGTAGTCGTTTGTGTTGTTGATATCTCTCAATGCTCGATATAACGCTTTTGCTTCTAATCTACTCTCATTTTCTTTTTTATATGCTTCAAACGCATCCTTAAATTTTCCTTCTTCGTAAATTTTATACAATATTTTTTCTTGCGGTGAATCTTTGCCTATAACATTTTCGAAACGAATATTTGAATTTTTGTTGTTGGCGATTAATTTTGAATAATCTTCCGGACTTGTGTATTTTTTTATATCAATATTTTGTTCTCCCAAATCCATAGAAGTTCCGGAATAAATCGGATATTCGCCATTGTGACAATGATATTGCCCCGTTGGAAGGAGTTGGATTTCATTTATTCCCCAATATGTTTTTGCAAAATCGAAAAATTTAGCACTTTCCTCTGTTCCCAAACTGCCGACTCCGGTTTCGTTGGGAAGTGAAGTTGAAGGTACTATTAACAGTGATTTCCCACGATTACCGGCTTTGTTTTTCGCTTGGATAAGCGTACTTTGATAATCCGAAATTTCATTGTTTTTTAGTCTTCTTTGGAAGGTTATGTTATTATTTGCGCAAATTTTCATAACTACACACCTATCTATATTAAAACGCGATAAATTCTAAATTTGCCGTTTTATGTAGATTTGTTAAATATGCATACTAAAAATTGCAATAACTCTTTATTTACGGTAACATTTGAGATATGAGTGTGAATAAGGAGGACTCTTAATGTTCAAAAAATTATTAAAAGGAATGGTCGCATTAGGTGTGCTATTAATGCTAAACAATCCTGCACAAGCTTTCTATACAGATATGAATGAAAGCCACTGGGCATATCAGTCAATCAAATTCTTAACAGAAATTGGTGTTGTAGTTGGTTATCCTGATGGAACGTATAAACCTGACATCCCTGTAACAAGAGCTGAATTTGCATCTATGGCAATCAAAGCACTTGGTCAAGAAGATGCTACAGTTACTCAAGACATCCATTTCTCAGACATAGAACCTAGCTTCTGGGCTTACAATATTATCAAAAAAGCTGTTTATTTTGATTTAATTCCAGATGCTGACGGTCAAAGATTCAGACCTTATGAATCTGTAACAAGAGCAGAAGCAATTTCAATTGCTGTTAACGCTCTAACTACTTCACAAATAAGTGAACAAAGAGCTAAAGATATTATTTCTAAGAGCTATGAAGATTATACACAAATGCCAGCTTGGTTCTTGATTTCAGCAGCTAAGGCTCAATTGCTTGACTTAATTATCGTTATGCCGGGTAATGAAGGTAAATTGGAATCAGACAGACCTGCAAACAGAGCAGAAGTTGCAGCTATTTTATACAAAATGATGCAAGAAGCTAAGCTTAATCCAAACGCTAAGTTAGCAGAAAATATGCAAAAGAGAACAGCAGAAGGTTATATCGTAGATAATGTAAGAGTTCAAGGTTCTATTGGTATTATCCCTGCAGGTGCAATTATTCCTATCAAGATGGAAACAGTTGTTGGTTCTCAAATCTCAAATGTAGCTGATATTTATACAGCAAAAGCTCCTAAAAATATCGTAACAAAAGATAAATACCTTTTGATTTCAGAAGGCAGTGACTTGAAAGGTCAAGTAAAATTTGTTCAAAGAGGTAAGACATTTAAACAAAACGGTCAAATTATCGTTAAGAATGAACTTCTTGTAACTCCAAATGACCAAGCGGTTATGTTATATGGTGTTGCAACTCTTGACCCATCAAAAATCGGTTTCTGGAGAAGAATATTCAAGGGTGCTAAAGTTTTAACAATGCCTGGACAAATTGTTAACATTAGACTTCTTGGACCATTGAAAATTGATTTAACTAATGGTTATATTTACGAATAGTTAAAATAATAAATCAAAATTAAAACGAGCTCTTGTTGCTAAAAGTAAGAGCTCGTTTTGTTTTTTGCAAAATAATTAAGTTTTGTCAGCTTAGTAAAGCTGACTTACTTTTTAGTTATTCAATGATTTGTGGTTCTCGTTGAAAATATGATGGAAAGTTCTTCTTGTAATCTGCTAATTCAGTACAATAAGCTTCCATATCTAAAGAAATTCCGGCTTTTAACGGGAATGTTTTCACCCCGAGAGATTTGTACATAGCTCTCATAAATACATTAGAGATGGCATCACTTCCACGCTCCCAAGGAGTCGCATGTGCCATAATCCAACGGATTTCTGCGATTGTTTCGTTCAAATCTTCCATTTGACACTCTTTAATATTCTTGCTGTCAAAAGCAGCTTTAAAAACATCATATAAATCAAGCACTTTATTTAACGCATAGTCTACACATTTCCAACTTCCGTGTTGAAGGTAATGTGCGTCTTTGTAGATTTTGGCTCTTGTTAGTTCAATATCACTGTAAGGATTTTTTAAGGGATGAAGAGCAACCTTATCTAAACGTTCTTGATATGACTTGTATCTATTTATATTAGAATAATTTGTACATAAATTACACCCAAACCAATTTGATTTGTTCAGCCAACCCTCTTTTTTATAACGTAAAATGCCACTATGCTTAACTTTGTTGATATCAAACGTAAGTCTGTTTGCATAACGAATGCCGGAAGCAATAAATTTTAAAACATTTTCTCCGGATGTATTATTGCGTATCATATTGACAGCTTTATCAGCAGTAGTTTTGGTTTCTTGTGCCCATAAAGGATTTTTGCCATAACCTCGAATTGGTACAAAAAAATCAACCTGCTTAAATTTAAGTTTAGGCGAATTGATATTTGCAGTAAAATTTAGCGATGTTAAATTTGTAATTTGCATACTATTTTAAAACCGGTAAAAAAGTTTTTTGTTAGTAACTTTAAGAAGGTGAGGACACTGACGTTTTCCTCACCTTACTTCAAATATATTTGTAGTGTGCATTTTATGCACCTTTAATTTATGTATTACTTTTTAACAACTTCAAGAGCATCTTTTCTATCAACAGTTTGTTGTTCAGATGTATCAAGATTTTTGATTGTTACTTTTCCTGATGCGATTTCATCTTCGCCCAAAATCAATGCGAATTTCGCAAGCTTAGAAGCTTTTTCCAATTGTTTAACAAATTTTTTGTTAGTTAAGTCAAATTCGCAAGTAACACCGGCTTCGCGCATTTCTTCCGTTAGTTTAATAGCTTCAAGCGGGTTGTTACAAACGATATATGCGTTCAATTTTTCATCTTCTTTTTGTCCGATTAAAGATGCCAATCTTTCCATACCCATTGCAAAACCAATTGCCGGAGTGTCTTCTCCGCCAAGGTTTCTGACAAGGCTATCATATCTTCCGCCGCCGCAGACTGCGTTTTGAGAACCCAAGTTGTTTGATTTGATTTCAAAAACAGTTCTGTTATAGTAATCTAAACCTCTTACAAGAAGTTTATTGATTGAGTAATTGATATTTAGAGCATCTAAATAACCTTTCAATTCATTGAAGTGGTTTGCACAATCTTCACAAATAAAATCGGATTGAATTACTTCTTGAATTTCCGGTTTAGCATAAATTTCTTTGCATTCTTCTACTTTACAGTCCAAAAGTCTTAGCGGATTTTTTTCGTATCTTGCTTGACAATCCGGACAAAGTTCACTCAAATATGGTTTGATTACTGATTTTAATTTCTTTTTAAATTCTTCTCTGCATTCAGGGCAACCTAGGGAGTTTAATTCAACGGATAAATCGTTTAAGCCAAGAGCTTTTAGGTAATTTACTGCCATCAAAATTACTTCAGCGTCAGCTGTTGCTTGTTTAATACCAAAAACTTCTACACCAACTTGATGAAATTGTCTTTGTCTGCCTGCTTGCGGACGTTCATAGCGGAACATTGGTCCTTTGTACCAAAGTTTAACCGGTGCTGCAAGTCTGTGCATTCCGTTTTCAATAAATGAACGAACAACACCTGCTGTGTTTTCCGGACGAAGTGTTAAAGAGCGCTCACTTTTTTCAAAAGTGTACATTTCTTTGTTAACAATATCTGTAGTATCGCCAACACCTCTTGCGAAAAGTTCAGTTGCTTCAAAAATTGGAGTGCGGATTTCTTTTGCGCCAAATTTTGTAAAAACTTCGTTAGCTTTGGTTTCCATAAAGTGCCAAAGTGGCATTTCTGGAGGTAATATATCTTTTGTTCCTTTTTGTACTTTTATTATTGCCATAATTTTAATTCCCTTATATACTAATAATTACTTACTATTGTACTATATGAATACATTAAGTAAACAATATTTGAAAGGTGGATAATATGGGAATAAAAATTACAAAAATGCAAGGTTGCGGTAATGATTTTGTAGTGTTAGATTATGAAGAATTTTTAAAAATGGGAATTTCTATGTCAGACGCTGCAAAAAAACTTTGTGATAGGCATTTTGGCGTTGGTGCTGATGGGCTTATTATTCCCAATACAAATGTAGAAGATGCTGATATTGGTTGGTATTTTTACAATTCTGACGGCTCTACTGCTCAAATGTGCGGTAACGGAATGAGATGTTTTGCAAAATATGCTTATGATAAAAAACTTGTAGACAAAAATGAATTTTCAGTTAAAACTCTTGCCGGAATTATTTCTCCACGTATTATGGATGATGGTTTGGTAAAAGTAAATATGTCAAAACCGATTCTTGTATCAGAAAAAATTCCGTTTGTTCCAAACAGTAATATGAATTACAAAATGGCGGTTAAGAATCTGATTTTTGAAGGATGTGCTGTTTCTATGGGAAATCCGCATTTTGTAATTTTCGCTTCACCGGAAAATGATTTACTTAAACTTGCAAAAGAATACGGTCCTTTGATTGAAACAGCGGCTGAATTCCCTGAAAAAACAAACGTAGAATTTATAAAAATATTGTCACCAAGTAAAATTAAATTGTGCGTATGGGAACGTGGTTGCGGAATTACTTTGGCTTGCGGAACCGGAGCTTGTGCAAGTGTTGTTGCGGGAATTTTAAAAGGGTGTCTTGAACATTCTGTAGAAGTTGAACTTCTTGGTGGAAAAGTCCGTATTGACTGGGACGGTGACAAAGTCCTTACTGTAAAAGACGTGTTCTTGACCGGCCCTGCTGAATATGTTTTTGAAGCGGAATTGTAGAAAAGCTATAATCGCAAATTTTACATATAATCCCCTCATGGCAAATGAGGGGATTATAAATGTGTAGTATTTTATGTAAACAGTTTTTCAAATCTCTGCATAGCTTCAATTGTATTTTCTTTTGAGCCAAATGATGTTAGTCGGAAATAGCCTTCACCGTTTCTGCCGAATCCAGCCCCTGGAGTACCAACTACTTGTACGTTTTCTAACAAGTAATCAAAGAATTCCCAAGATTTCATATTGTTAGGGCATTTTAGCCAAATGTATGGAGAATGTTTTCCGCCTACGTGCCAAATATTGCATTTTTTAAGCGTATCAGAAATCACTTTTGCATTTTCTTTATAATAATTAATATTTTCCTTGATTTCTTTTTGACCTTCCGGAGTGAAAACAGCTTCTGCAGCTCTTTGTACAATATAAGGAACTCCATTAAATTTTGTAGTTTGGCGTCTTAGCCACATTTTATTAAGTTTGCCCAAAGTCTTTGGAACAATTGTGTACCCACATCTTGTACCGGTGAAACCAGCTGTTTTAGATAAAGAACAGAACTCAATAGCACATTCTTTAGCGCCTTCTATTTCATAAATGCTTCTTGGTAAATTTTTGTCAGAAATAAAACATTCGTAAGCTGAATCGAAAAGAATAACTGCATTCATTGATTTTGCATAATCAACCCAAGCACGCAATTGTTCTTTGTTATAAACTGCACCGGTTGGGTTGTTTGGAGAACAAATATAAATAATATCAGCTTTTACATTTTTATCAGGTAAAGGTAAAAACTCATTTTCACCATTTGCATCAACGTAAACAACTTTTCTGCCAGCCATAATGTTTGTATCAACATATACCGGATAAACAGGATCTGGAACTAATACAGTGTTTTCTTTAGCAAACAAGTCTAAAATATTACCCAAATCGCTTTTTGCACCGTCAGAAATAAATATTTCGTCCAAATCTAATTCAACATTATGATTTTTGTAGTACTTTTGAACAGCTTCGCGCAAGAAATCATAACCTTGTTCCGGACCGTAACCTCTAAAGCTTGCTTGAACTCCCATCTCGTCAACAGCTTTGTGCAAAGCGTCTACTACAGCCTTGCATAATGGCAAAGTAACGTCACCGATTCCAAGCCTGATTACTTTTTTATCAGGATTATTAGAAATAAATTCGTTTACTTTTTTGGCTACTGTTGAAAATAAATAACTTTGTTCAAGATTGTCATAATTTGTGTTTATGTTCATACTGTCCTCTGTGTTCTTGTTGGGCTGAAAGCCCAACCTACTATTTAGAAATTCAAGTGCAGGGTGCACCTTACATTACCCCTATTGGTCGTTTTCTTTATGTTTTCCTTCCATCAATTTTTCAAAATCAGAAGGTTTGATATTTTGGATAAAATCTTTGAATTCTTGTGCTTCTTCTTCGTCTTTGGCTGTATCAGTTGAAACAGAGCCATTCATCAAAACATTTGCAGTCACAAAAATTGGTGCTTCTGCTCTCATTGCGACAGCGATTGCATCAGATGGACGAGCATCAATTTCAAGTGTTTCGCCATCTTTAGTCAAGAATAATGTTGCATAATAAGTATCTTTTTCAACATCATTAATCTCGATTTTTTCAAGTTTGTAACCTGTTTTTTCAATAATATTTGTCACTAAATCGTGTGTCATAGGACGTGCTACAACAAGCCCTTCAATACATCTAATAATTGCACTTGCTTCTGCAGAACCTATCCAGATTGGCAAAGCTTTTCTATTATCTAAATCGTGAAGTACAACAATCGGCGAGTTTGTTCTCACATCAAGTGCTATACCCATAACTTTCATCTCTATCATAATAACCTCGTATTTAAACTCATTTGCGAATATTATATCACAAGCCTAATTTATATGGTATAATCCGATGTATGAAATTCAATGTTGTATATAATAACCAAATATCCGGCTGGGAAAAAGCTTTAAAAAAATTGAAATCTGTATTAGAGATTAAAAATGCAGAATTCAAACTTTTTGATATTGATAATTTGCAAAATTACGGTGATTTTACATTTGTAATCGGTGGTGACGGTACTTTGCTAAAAGCTGCTAGATTTTATTCAAATTCACCAGTCCTCGGGATTAATCTCGGAAGGCTTGGTTTTCTTTCTCAAGCTGGGATTGATGAAATTGGACAAGTTGTTGATAAAGTTTTAGAGAACAAATTCTCTACAGAAGAACGTTTGATGTTGGAATCAGATAACAAATTTGCGTTAAATGATTTTGTTATAAAAGGATGTATGCCATCACGTACATCAAAATTCTTTTTAGAAATAAATGGTAAGTTCGTATGTGACTATATTGCAGATGGTTTAATTATTTCAACCCCAACAGGTTCTACAGCTTATGGGCTTTCTGCAGGGGGGCCTGTTTTGTTTCCGACGCTTGAAGCTTTGGTAATAGTTCCGATTTGTCCGCATACTCTCAATGTTCGTCCGCTTGTTGTTCCTGTAGGCGAAACAATTACGGTTAAAACTTCCGACAAATTGCTCTCAGTTGCGATTGATGGTTTTGAAACAACAGAGTGTGTAAAACAAATTTCTATTAAGACTTCTGATAAAAAAGCAAAACTTGCGTTTTTGAATGACGATGGATTTTATTCTGTTCTTCGCAATAAATTGCATTGGGGTGTGTCTTTGACTGCGCAATAAGTTTTAGAGATGTCTGTACTTCCTTTTATAAAGAAGGGGATGTAGCACTTGTTTACTTGATCTAATCTACATCATTTCATATAAAAATATGAACATATGTCGGATTTTCTCGTTTATAATATTATAATAAGTTAGTTATATATTTGAGCAGATGAAAAGTGATAAATTAAAAATATTTCTTTCTATAGTTTGTATAACGGTAGCAATGCCGGTTTTTGCTATACAAAATATTCAAATTGAGAAGAATTCTGCTCTTACCCTCAATGATTGTATAAAAATTGGGCTCAATAATAGCCCTGTTGTAAGAAAATATATTCTTAATCTTGATATTGCAAAATCAAGCGTTGGCGTAGCAAAATCTGCTTATTTCCCAAGTCTTAGCTTGGGTGCCGGTTATAAGCAAGGGTTTGGAGAGCGCACTCACAATTATGGCAGCTATAATTCGCGTACATTACCGAGTTTTGATGCCTCTTTGTCACAATTATTATGGAACTTTGGAAAAACTGACGCAAATATAAGAATGGAAAAGTTCAATAAAATTGCGGCAGAATTTGATTTTGATGAATCTGTTCTGACTACGATTTTTAATGTAAAACTTCAATATTATGGAGTTTTGGCAGCAAAATCTTTAATGGAAGTAGAGCGCTTGAATGTGCAAATCAATGAACGCAACTATCAAAGGACATTGGCTTATTTTGATGAAGGTATAAAATCAAAAATTGATTTGGTTAATGCGGAAGTAAATTTGAGTGATTCAAAAGTTGCTTTTGTAAAAGCCGAAAATACTTATAAAAATGCAATTGTAAGTTTGAATAATTCTATGTATGTTGCTTACGCGCCGGAATATCGGATAGAAAATACAGAAACATTCAATCTTGCAAATCCTTATGTACCAATGAGTTTAACTAATATTGAAAATTATAAAAAACTTTTGGTAAATCCAGAGGATATTGCGGATGCTGTTTATACGGTAAAAGCTGAAAAGAGCGATGTTTTGCGCAATTATGTTTTTCAAAAATATCCATATACATTTGAAAAATCAGTTGAGATTGCAAAAGAAAACCGTCCAGACTTAAAAGCTCTTAATGCTTCAATAAAAGCAATGAAACAATATGTTCTTCTGACTAAACGTCAATATTTGCCTGACTTAAAAGGCGGTGTCGGATATAGTTATGCAAACAATAGATATTACGCAGATAGTGGAATGAACGTTTCGCTGAATCTTAATACGACATTTAATATGAAACAAGTTAAACACGAAATTGATATCGCTAATTCACAACTTAACCTTGCAAAAACAGAAGTAGATTTACTTAACCAAAATTTATATTTTGATATCCAAAAAGCTTATGTTGATATGATTCAGTTGGAAAAACAAATTCCGCTTTTAGAAACAAAAGTTCGCCAGACATTGGAAAACCTTGAACTTGCAGATGGACGTTATGCCGTTGGTTTGGGTGATTATATTCAATTGCAAGATGCAAGAGTAAACTATAATAATGCTCAAAGTTCTTATGTTCAAGCGGTTTATAATTATAATGTTGCTCGTGCGACTTTAGAACGAGAAATTGCTCTACCGCAAGAAAATACGCTTACAGTAGAAGATGTAAAAGATTATCAAAAAGATTTGAAAAAACAAGAAACACAAGAGCAAAAACAGATTCAGAAGCAAAAAGCTTCTACAAAAAAGATTAAAAATAAAAAGGATAATGTATGAACATTATAGATAAATTAAAAAAATTGAAAATAAAGAAAAGATA
>CABQIM010000010.1 GCA_902464375.1 uncultured bacterium
AAATTATGTTTTTAGTTTTGTTATCAATTATTAGATTTTACTGACACAAAATTTCATTATTTCTTTTTACCTGCGATAGGTCCAGTCTTTTTACCACGTCTAGTTCTTGCGTTAGTTTTTGTTCTTTGACCTCTGCAAGGAAGACCTCTTTTATGACGCATTCCTCTGTAAGAGTTGATTTCTTGAAGACGTTTAATATTCATTGTAACTTCACGTCTTAAGTCACCTTCAATGTTGTATTCAGTTAACGCATTACGCAATTCTCTGATATCATCTTCTGTTAAATCATCGGTTCTTAAATCTGGAGAAATACCAGTTTTTTCAAGAATTTTTTTGCTTCTAGCAGGTCCTATACCGTAAATATAGGTTAAAGCGATTTCTAGTCTTTTGTTACGAGGTAAGTCTACCCCAACTAATCTTGCCATGTTTTCTTTCCTTTATGTTTTTGTACTTAACTTTTTGTTTAGTTTTAGGTTATTGCTTTTTGCTGAGTAGTGAGAAGTGAATAGTTAGAAATTGCCCAATCACTAATCACTGTTAACTCCTCACTAGCTTAACCTTGTCTTTGTTTGTGCTTAGGGTTTTCGCAAATTACAGCAACTCTGCCTTTTCTTTTGATAACCTTGCATTTGTCGCACATAGGTTTTACTGATGATCTTGTTTTCATTGTTTTTTCCTTTATATTTATCTAACTTGTACTTTTAACTATTTTAAACGGAAGGTAATTCTTCCCTTTGATAAATCATACGGTGTCATTTCTACTTTTACTCTGTCACCAGGTAAGATTCTTATAAAATTTTTGCGGATTTTTCCGGAAATGTGTGCCAAAATTTCATGATCATTTTCCAATTTAACTCTGAACATCGCGTTCGGCATGGATTCCAAAATTGTTCCTTCGATTTCTATAACGTCTTTTGCCATTATTTTCCTCTATTTTTCGGCTGTCAATTTTGCTAATTTTATAGCATTATAATTAATGATACTTGCTAAAATTCTGAATGCAAGCAATTCTATTATATTTTCACCGTTTATGTAAAGATTTGTTACTAATTGTTTTTTAAATATTAGGTTACATATAATATATCTTTAATCATGACAAAAATTCCTTTTCTAAAGGGTTTTTAAAATATCTGCTATTTTTAAACAACTCCTTTATTATAAAAACAAGCGCAATAAAAATCTAAAACTTTTTCTCAAATTTGTTTATTATATAATAGAGAAAATGATTAATTATTTGAAAGGGATTATATTATGTTAAGAGCCGGAATAGTAGGACTTCCAAATGTTGGAAAATCAACTTTGTTTAATGCACTAACTGCTACAAAAAATGCACAGAGTGCAAATTATCCGTTTTGTACAATTGAGCCGAACGTAGGTGTAGTAGTTGTACCGGATGAAAGATTACAAATATTATCTGATTTATGCAAAGCAAAAGAAATCATTCCAACCGTCATAGAATTTGTTGACATTGCAGGACTTGTAAAAGGTGCAAGTAAGGGTGAAGGATTGGGAAACCAATTCTTGCACAACATTAGAGAAGTTGACGCTATTATTCAAGTTGTAAGATGTTTTGATGACGAAAACACTATCCACGTTGAAGGTAAAGTTGACCCAATTTCTGACATTGAAACAATTAATACAGAATTGGCATTAGCAGATTTAGCTTCTGTAGAAAGACGTTTACAAAGGATTTCTAAACAAGCTAAGGGCGGAGATAAAGAAGCTGTTTTGGAAGCTAACGCTTTAGAAAAACTTACTCCTCTTTTGAGCAATGGCACTTTCATCAAACTTGAAGACCACTTTAACGAGGACGAAATTAATGCAATTAAGCCGTTGAATTTGATGTCTGTTAAACCTGTAATCTATTGCGCGAATGTTTCTGAATTCGACTTAAAATCCGGAAATGACTACACTAAACGAGTAGAAGAATACGCTAGCACACATGGCGCACAAACGGTTATTATTTGTGCAAGAATCGAAGAAGAACTCGTTGAACTTGGCGAAGAAGGGGCTAAAGAATATTTGGAAGAACTTGGAGTCCAAGATAGCGGTATCAACAAGATGATTAAATCAGTTTACAAATTATTGAACTTAATCACATTTATAACTGCCGGAGAAAAGGAAGTTCATGCTTGGACAATTACAGAAGGTACAAAAGCACCTCAAGCTGCCGGTGTAATTCACACTGACTTTGAAAAAGGTTTCATCAGAGCTGAAGTTACAGGATATCAGGATTTTGTAGACAACGGTTCTTATACTGCTTGCAAAGACAAAGGTGTTACAAGACTTGAAGGCAAAGATTATGTAATGCAAGATGGCGATATTGTTCACTTTAGATTTGCTGTGTAGAATACATTTGGGCTAGACTCTACTTCTTAAAAAAGAATAATAAAGCGAAAAGGACTAGAATATGGACAAAGTATTATCAGATAAAATTAACATTCTAAAAGCGTTAGCAATAATTCTTGTAGTATCAGGGCATTTGGAATTTCGTTTTTTTGATATGTTTCCACCATATTCATTTCAATTAGCGTTATTTTTCTTTATATCCGGAATGTTATTTAAGGATAAATACTTAGATAATGTTTTGGAATATGTTAAGCGTAGAGTTAAGAGCCTTTTGGTTTTATATTTTCTATATTCTGCATTTTATGCAGTTGTTACCATTGGACTAGAAAAACTTACCGGCAAGTTTTGGGGAATGGAGCTTAGTCTTAAAAACTTTTTTGTGACACCATTTTTGAACGGACATCAGTTTGATTTGTCTTGTCCTATGTGGTTTGTACCACAATTATTTATCACAATGATTGTATTTTTATTCCTGCAAAGACAATTTAGAGGGATAAATAAAAAAGAAGATGAGAGAGTAAAAGCAATTTTCTATTTTACAATTGGCTTTGCAGCAATTCCGTTAGCAAAAATGTTCCCAGTAACTCCGGTTTTTCTGGTTTTAATTAGAACAATGTTTTCACTTTTGTTTGTATACTTGGGGCATTTTTATATAAAAAAAATTCACAACAACTACAATATTTTTACTCCAAAAATTTTAGGTATAGTAATTTGTATCCAAGCAATATTGTGGCATTTTAACAGAGATTTTACACCAGAACACGGTATCGGATTAAGCTACGTTCTTGTTTGGGCAAGATTTGATAACCAATTAATAGTCCCAGTATTAACAAGTATTACAGGGATTTGGTTCTCATTATTTTTCGTGGAAGTTGCTTATAATTATATAAAAGATATAAAATTCGTAAAAATGATAGGCGAAAATACTTATCACATTATGGCAAATCACTTATTTGTTATGTATATAATTACTGCAATTATTTTTAAAATAAATGGTATTCCACTATGCATAAGAAATCTACATAATATTTATTGGATTTATAATCCGATTCAGAATACGTACTTGTACTTTGTAATAACAATGATTGCAACAACTTATATTGGAGAAGATTTACGAACAATCAAGAAAAAAATCCCCCTTGTTAAAGACCTATAAATACATATAAGTCCACTAAAAGAGTTTGACAATAGATTTAATTTGACGTTAAATAAAAACTATGAAGATAATTATTTTCGGAGCAAATGAACTCGGTTCTATGATTGCTTCTGAGCTATATACTGAAAATGATATTACCGTAATTGATGATGAACGATATAAAACAGACGTTTTTAACAAATTGGATGTTGGTTTTGTATCCGGCAATGCGTCTAATATAGAAGTTTTAAGACAGGCTTCCATAAAAAATGCTGATGTTTTTATTGCCTGCACATCATCCGACGAATTGAATATTGTCGCTTGCTTAACAGCTAAAAGAATTAGTACGGTAAAAACTATTTGCTTTGTTAGAAAAGAAGAGTATAAATACTCATTAGGTTTAGCTAAAGATGCAGAATACAATTGCGACTTCTATATAGATAACGTTATTTGGCCAGAAGAACTTTTAACCCAAGAAATATTTAGAATTATTACTGTAGCTAAAGCTCTTGATGTTGAACATTTTGCAGACGGTAGAGCAAGACTTTTGGAATACAAAATTGCAAAAAATTCCATTCTGGTTAATCAAATGGTTAAGAATTGTGATTTCCCTAAAGATACTGTAATTGTCGGAATTACGAGAAATTCAGAATTATTTATACCAAATGGTGAAACAGTTTTACACGAAGATGACAAAGTCATTTTTATGGGATTATCAAACTCCTTAGATATTTTAGCCGGTAAATTTTTCCACGAAAAAGAATTTGTAAAAAATGTTGCCATTATTGGTGGCGGGAATGTAGGATTAAAATTAGCTAAAAATCTTGAAGATTTAAAATTAAACTTAAAGATTATTGAAAAAGACCCTGCAAGATGTGAATACTTATCACAAGAACTTAATAACACATTGATTATTAATGGTGACGGCACAGATTTGGAATTACTGAACGAAGAAGATATCGCAGCTTCGGATGTCGTTGTTAGTGTTACGAATAATGATGAAAAGAACTTGCTTTGTTCTTTGTTAGTAAAACATATGGGCGCAACGAGAGTAATTTCAAGAGTTTCTAAGAATACCAATGTAGAACTTTTTGAACGTGTCGGAATTGATATTGCAATATCTTCTAAAACCGCATCTTTGAATGAAATTAAAAATAATATAAAAGAAACCAATATTGGTATTTTAGCAACAGTTGAACAAGGCAAAGGAGAAGTCCTTGTTATTGAAATACCTGATAATTTTCAGACAAAAAAAATTATGGAATTAAGGTTACCAACAAAAGCAATTGTTGGAGTTATTCAGCGTAGAAAAAGAATCATTATTCCAAATGGTGCAACTCAAATTATGAGCGGAGATAATTTGATTATATTTACAACAAGCGAAAACGCTCCGATTATTAAAAATTTCTTTGAGGAAATTGAATGAGATTAACATATATAGCATATTCGTTCAGTTTAACTATAATGTATTTTAGCTTCGTGCTTTTACTTCCGATTTTAATTGCTTTGTATTATCACGAGATAAATGCAATATTCCCATTCTTGATATCAGCAGCTACAGCTTTAATGATATCCGTTACTTTAAAAAAACTTGTTCCTGGTGTTTCTCAAATAAAAAGCATTAATGATATCAAGAAATCAGAAGGTTTGTGTGTTGTATCTTTTTCTTGGATTTTCGCAGCAATAATAGCAGCTATACCGTATTTATTTTTTGGCATTTGCCCTATTGATGCATTGTTTGAAGCAACATCCGGAATTACAACAACAGGTGCTACTATTTTAACAAATTTTGATTACCCAAATGCTCTATTCTTTTGGCGTTCTTTTACACAATGGTTAGGCGGCATGGGAATTATCGTCCTGTTTATTGCAATATTGCCGCAGTTTGCTATTGCCGGTCGTCAAATGTTTTTTGCCGAAGCCCCGGGGCCTACAGAAGAAAAATTCACACCAAGAATTAAAAGTACCGCTGCGGCTTTATGGAAAGTTTATGCCGGACTTACAGTATTTGAAATTATTTTATTAAAATTAAACGGTATGACCAGTTTTGGTGCAATTTGCGTTTCTTTTTCTTCAATATCTGGTGGGGGGTTATCACCTTACAGTCAAAGTATGGTTGGAATATCTATTCCACTTTTGTGGATAATCTCTTATTTTATGTTTTTTGCCGGTTCAAGTTTTAACTTACAATATAAAGTTTGGACAAAATTTAATCCGTTATTATTATTCAAAAACGAAGAATTCAAAGTTTATTTTTCAGCAGTAATGTTAATTGCAATTCTTTTAAGCTTTTCATTATTTTTTAATATGAATTATAGTTTTACGAACAGTATTAGTCACGCATTTTTCCAAGTTACTTCAATGGCATCATCGACAGGTTTTTGTAGTGTTGATTATGCAAAATGGGATTATGTAAGTAAACTTCTTTTATTCTCAATTATGTTATTCGGAAGTTGCGCAAGCTCTGCCGGTGGGGGATTAAAAGTTGCAAGATGGCTTTTAGTATTCAAAGTTATGAAAACAGAAATGTTAAAAATTTTACATCCAAAAGCAGTTTGCAATATCAAGGTCGGTAATTATTCTGTGCCAAAAGAAGTTATTGACCAAACTTTAATGTTTGTAACATTCTATTTTGCAACAATAGCTCTTTCTGCATTTTCAATCGGAGCAATTGAACATAATACAACAATTGCAATTACTGGTACTGTGAGTTCAATCGGAAATATTGGTGCGGCATTTGGAAAACTATGCGCACTAGAATCATTTGCACCACTACATTGCGGGACCAAAATGATAATTATTTTTAATATGATGTTCGGCAGATTGGAATTAATTCCATTTTTAGTTTTGTTCCAAAAAGATTTTTGGACGCTACGTATGAAGTAACTCATATATACCCTCGCCCCTTGTGGGAGAGGGAGCAGTCGTGTGAACGTTAGTGAACTACGAATGCGGGTGAGGGGTTTTATAAATTTTAGCCGTCACTATATTTTTATGTTAAAATCATCTTAAAGAGGTTAAATTTATGTCAATAAAAAAAGTTGTAAGATATGGCGAACCGTCTTTAAGACAACCGTCAAAAGAGGTTCATAAAGTTTCTCAAAAAATAAAAAATCTTGTTGCAGATTTATTGGATACAATGTATGCCCAAAATGGTGTCGGACTTGCTGCACCACAGATTGGGGAAAATTACAGAGTGTTCGTAATTGATGTTTCTACCGGCAATGAACCGCTTAATCCTATGGTTTTTATTAATCCTAAAATTATTAAAAAATCAGGTGCTGTAATTAGTCATGAAGGTTGCTTAAGTTTTCCGGAAGCATTTACTGATGTAAGAAGATATGCAAATGTAATGATTAAAGCGCTCGATAGGAATGGTCGCTCTTTCGTATTGGAAGCTAAAGATGGTACACTTTTGGCTCGAGCTATTCAACACGAGTTTGATCACTTGGATGGTATTTTATTCATTGACCACGTGATAAATCGTTTTGAAGCGGAAGAAGTTTTGAAAAAGAATAATCTTCCGGATATTCAGCTTGATAAAATATTAGAAGAACCGGAACTTGCTGAACAAATAGAAGTTCTTTTGAAAGAAAAAGTTGAAAACGAAAAGTCTGAAAATTCAGAAAAAGAATAAAACAAGGAGAGGCTATGAAGGTTTCTGCAATAAGTTTTCAAGGTGATTTGACAAAAGGGAGAAAAAAATTTGAAAAACTCCCTCTTATTGAGCAAATAGCATTAAAATCTAAGGAAAATGCAAGACAGAATTTTAATCAAACACATTTTCCGCCAATTCCGGAACAAAAAGGTGATTTAGCGGATTATGTGCGCCATATTGTTATGATGGAAAATATTGTTAAAAATAAAGCGAATGAAATATTTAAAAATGTTAGAAACGCATTAAAGATATAATTTTAAATTTACAAATGTAGGTCAGGCATTGTCTGACAAAAGTTTTAATGTCACTTATAAGGAATTTTATGATAAACATAGTATTTTTTGGAACTCCGGATATCGGATTAAAATCGTTAGAACATTTTTATAATTCTGATAAATTCAATGTTCAAGCAGTTGTAACACAACCCGATAAACCATCAGGTCGTGGACATAAATTAACTCCAAGTCCGATTAAACAATTTGCGGTTGAACATAATATTCCTGTTTTTCAGCCAAAATCAATAAGAAAAGAACCGGAAGTTATTGAAGCATTAAAAAATCTTGCTCCGGATTTTTTTGTTACATTTGCATTTGGACAAATTCTTTCACAAGAAGTTCTTGATATCCCAAAATTTGAAACAATAAATCTTCACGTATCATTATTGCCAAAATATAGAGGTGCTAATCCAATTCAAAGAGCAATAATTAATGGCGATAAAGAAACCGGAATTTGCACTATGATTACAGAGCTAGGACTTGACTGCGGTGATATTTGCATGAAATATCCGATTGAAATTACTCCTAACATGAATTGCGTGGAGTTGTTCGAACTTTGTGCTGCAAACTCTCCGGAACTATTGGAAAAAACATTAATCGGAATTAAGGAAGGAACTCTGAAGCCGGTTCTACAATGCGAAGAAGGGGTTTGTTTTGCAGACAAATTGCAAAAAGAAGAGTGTAAAATTGACTGGACAAAATCAGCACAGGAAATTCACAATCTGGTTCGTGGTGTATACAAATGTCCGGGAGCATTTTTTGATTACAATGGGAAAATTATAAAAGTTTTGGAAACAGAGCCATTAAATGAAAATATTAGTGGTGAACTAGGTGAATTTGTCAGATTTTCAAAATTCGGTATAGATGTAAAAACCGGTAGTGGAATTTTACGTTTGATTAAGGTTAAACCGGAAGGTAAAGGCGAAATGCTTGCTAGAGATTGGGCAAACGGAATTAAGCACTAATACTCAAATGTTTTTAAGCAGAAGAACTTTCTATCTCTTATAAAGGGTAAAGGAATTAAAGACATAATATTTTATCTAATTTCCGGAAGATTTCTTCCAAATTATCCATCAAAACTAATTCGCCTCTGAGTCTGGAAGCACCTGTAAATCCATTTACATAATATGGATAAAATTTCCTGCAAAATTTTACACCAATATTTTCACCACGAAATTCGACTTCTTTTGTCAAATGTTTTTTTAGTGTTTGTATTTTTTCTTCTAAAGTTGGTGGAGCAATATATTCACCGGCATTAATGTATCTTTCAACTCGATATAAAAGAGTCGGGTCACCCAGACATCCACGTCCGATTGCAACACCGTCGGCTTGAGATTCTTCCAGACATTGAATCGCAGTTTCTATGGAAACGATATCACCGTTTGCAAAAACAGGAATATCGACATTGCGTTTTAGTTCTGCAATTTTTTTCCAATCAGCTTTGCCGCCATACATTTGAGAGCGAGTTCTACCATGAATTGTAATAAAATCAGCGCCTGCTTCTTGCATTTTTTGTCCGTATTCTACATAATTCAATTCATCAAATGTATAACCCAAACGGAATTTTACACTCAATGGTATCGTAATATTAGCTTTGACAGTACGTACAATTTCTTGCGCCAAATCAGAATTTCGCATAAGAGCGCAACCGTCTGTACCTTTAACTACTTTGTTTACAGGACATCCCATGTTAATATCAATCATATCTGCATATTTTTGCAAATAATTTGCACACTCCGCCAACATCTTTGGCTTATGTCCACTCAACTGATAAGAAATAGGTGAATGGTCATCATTTTTAGCAACAATATCAGTATCTTTAACTTGTGTTAGCGCTTCTGAACTTATCATTTCTGTAGTAAGAAGACAAGTCTTTGAATACTCTCGAACAAGTGAGCGCAAGACATAATCCGTTATACCTGCCATTGGAGCAAGTGAAACTCTGCTTGATATTAAATCTTTTACTTTGCTATTCATCATCTCTTTGTTAAGAACCAATAAATGGTTTTAATTCGGTCATTCTTGATTTTGCGTATTTTAAATATTCATCATCTGTTGTATATGCTGACACAAATTTTTGATAATATTTATACGCTTCTTTGTAATTTGACAATGTATCATAATCTACAGCCAACATATAATTTGCAATCGGGAACTCGTTTGAATATTTTAGCACATTCAAAAAGTCACTAATAGCAAGCTTTGGCTGTTTTTGTTCATCATAAATCAAACCTCTGTAATAATAAGCATACGCATTATTTGCATCTTTTTTCAGAACTTCGTTAAATTTTAAAAGTGCTGTTTGATAATTATTCTTATCAAACAAATCAATACCTTCATTCAAAATTGAAACAGAGCCGTTTTGAGTTACATAACTAAGTAACTCTTTTGCTTCTGATTGCGGATTTTTTTGAACAGCTTTCTTTAAATAATTTTCCGCAAGACTCCAATTCTGTTGTTCTGAATACAAATAACCGATATAATACGGTGTATCCGCATTGTTCGGATTAATCTGTTCAGCCTTTTTATAATATTCTATAGCGCTATTATAATCTCCCAACGCTTGATAAGATGCTGCAACACCAAGCATAGAATCTTCTGTTGCAGGATTTATTGAAAGATATTGTTTAATTGCCTGTTTATAATCCTTGTTTTCATAGCTTGAACCGGCTGCAGCAAGTTTTGTAGACGCAGAATCTTGTTGTACATCTTTTAGTGTTTTTAAGACAAGATTATTTGTTGGGAATTTTTCTTTTGCGCTGTTTAATATGCTTACAGCATTATTGTAATCATCTTTTGATGCATAACAAATTGCCAAATTGACATATGCATCTACTTTTGACGCATTTTTGCTGATAACGGATTTATAAGCTGTTATCGCGTCATCAATTTTATTTTCTTTATGCAATTTATAAGCGTAATCATAAAGCTCATCAGCATCTCCGTTTTGAGCTAAATAAGCAATATACTCTGCAGGTGTCATAGAATCCTTTAATACAGCACCGATTTCATCTCTAGCGGCAGCATTCGCAGGATCAATTGATAAGATTTTTTTGTACAAATTTACAGCAGTTTTAGCGTCGCCCATTTCTTTGTAAACTTGCGCCTTATATAAAAGAGCTTGCGTATTATTCGGATACAAAGTCAACACGGAATCATATGACTGAATCGCTTTTTGATACTCTTTTCTTTGTTGAAAAAGAGTTCCAACATTCAGACGTGTTGTAACGTTTGATGGATTAATTTGTTCTGCTTTTCCGTAATAACTTAGCGCAGTTTCAAAATCACCTTGCGCTTGCTTAATAGCACCCAAGTTTGCGTTCAACTCTGCATCACTAGGAGTTTGTGCAAGTTTTTTCAAGTAAATTCGCTCTAGTGCGTACAAGACTTCTTGGTCACCTTTAGAGTTTGCTAATGCTTCGTTATACTGACTTACAGCTTCATCATAACGTCCCAATTTATCCAGAGTACGAGCATATTTCATTCTGAGAACTCCGTTATTCGGACTCAAGTCTAAAGCTGTTTGGTAATAATCTGCAGAACGTGGTTCGTTTCCAATAAGTTTTAACAAATCTGCAACTTGCATATTAGCATCCGCCGCAAGCTTTTCGCTTTGAGCAGCTCTAGAGAATTCATAAGCAGAAGCAGAAAAATTTCCGGCAGCTCTGAGCTCTTCTGCCTTTTTGTACCTAGAACCGGCAGTTGTATCAAAGCTCATAACTTTCAAACACTGATTAAGGTTCTCTGTTGCAGAAGTAATCATGCCGGCAGAATTCTGAACGGCTTGCTGCTTGTTCGGATAAATTTTCAGGTAAAAAATTGCGCTTCTAAAATCGTTCGCAGCTTTTTCAAAATTCTTTTCCTGATTTGCATAATATGTCGCTCTAGCAAGATAAGCGTTGATTAATCCGATTCTTGCTGAATTATCAAGATAATTTATTCTCAAAGCTTTTCTGAATTCAACAATAGATGATGAATACTGGCTTTGCATTAAATAATTTTGACCGGCATCATAATGTTCCGCAAAAGCTCCTGCTTGAGCCGCAAAAGCATTTGGCTGGCATAAAATCGTACATAATGCTAAACAACAAACTGTCCCTAAAATTTTTCTCTTCATAACAACATATTACTATAAGAATAATAGAAAGTGAATAAGTAAATAAGGCAGGGGTAAATATGACATTCTAATCTTGTGTCAAATTTGTAAATTTTTGTAAAATTTTTCAAACATGACATATCATGATTTTGAAATTTATAGTAGCATGCCATGTATCAACTATCCCCAAATCTCCTCCCAAAATTATAAGAGAAAACTTACACTGACTCAGAGATGGGTCAGTTTTATTTTATTAAAATGAGTAGAATAAGTTCAAAAAGAAATATTTGTTTTAAATAAAACACATTAATCAATAATAGTGCCGTCTTTGCGAGGAACGTCAGTGACGTGGCAATCCATCACTCTTCTCAAACAATAGCGCCCACGATAAACTAGTGTTCTTGATATCTTGTATAGCATCTTAAAAAAATATCACAAAACAAAAATTATCCCAATAATTCTGTTAAAATGGTAGCATTTTCTTCCGCTTTAAGGTTGTTAGAAATTTTATTTCTCTTAATATATACACGAAGAGCTTCTCTAATTAATTCACTTCTTGTTCTTTGTTCTGATGTTGCTACACTATCCACCTTATTAAGAAAATCATTAGACATTGAAATTAATACTCTTGCCATATATCCCCTTTCTAACGGAAAATCTTCCATAAATTTGTGACACTTAATTATATCATACAAAAAGTTTATTACAACAGTATATCAGTTTTATATTAAGCATTGTAACAATTATTAACAAATAGGCAATTTTTGTAAAGTTGTCGACTTTATATATATAAGAGTATAAATAGAGGATAATTATATGTCATTCCCATTCCATTATTCAGCTTTAAATAGTGCGCTCGCAAGGAGCTCCGAAAATGATTCTATAAATATTCACTGGAATCAACTTCAGGAGAAAATTAAAGCTGACTCAATAATGTATATGACACCTAATTTTACTCCTTCTATCAGCTTGGAATTTCCACAATTTGGTCAATGGGGTAACTCTCTTCTTGACCCAAATCTTGCTATTCAACAAACAATTGCTTCATTCAACAATGGTTCTTGGATGGGTGGTTCAAATGGTTTTGGCGGATTTAATTTTGGAAACTTCGGTGGAATCGGTAACGGTTTCAACTTTGGCAACATGTTTGGCGGCAACTGGGGCAATTGGGGCAACAACAACTCAAATAGCTCTTCAACCGGCAGTTCTGAACTTGATGCTCTTAAAGCATTGATTACTAAGTATAAAGAAATTGGCGAAAAGAACAATTCTCTTTCTCCATCTTTAAAAGACAAAATTACTAATACATTAAATAAATCCGGTTCAACAGAAGAAAAATTGACAGCATTAAAAGACTTGTACAAAATTTTGGATAAATCAAAATTAGAACAAGCAATGCTTCAAATGACAGAATACAAAGAAATGTTGACCGAAGCAGGCTACGACTTTAAATCTTCTAACAGAGAAAAAGATACAGAGCTTAAAAAAGAATTGAATACTTTAGAACAAGATATTAAAGGTGAAGGCAAACAATTAACACTATTAACCGGTGGCGAAAACGACCCTTCAATATTGAGAAAAATCAGCTATTGGAATGACACTCATAAAGATGCAAATAACAGAAGCATTTTGAGATTGATTGCTGAAAACATTCCATCAGATAGTTCTAAACAAACACAATACAAAATTGGTGTTAAAAATCTTTCTATGTCTTTGATTAACAAGGTTGAAGATTTTAAAGCATCAGCTAGCGGCGAGTTCACAAAATTAGACAAAGCTAAGAATGAAGTATCAGAAGCTTTATCAAAGGCACAAAAAGATTTTACAAAGAATAACATCACTGATTTAGCTAAAAAATTCGAAACATTGTATGCAATGCTTAGAATTTTGGAAGCTGAAAAGACTAGAAACGCTATCAAGGCTAAATTCTCATTCTTGAACAATATCGCAAGTGATGATAAAGACTTCGTCACTGATAACCTTATCGTTGCCGAAACAAAAGCTGACTTGAAGAAGGAAGGCATTTCATTCAACGAATCTGATATTGATGAAATCAAACAAGATGCAGTAGAAGACTATACTGATATCGACGACAAATGCGATACACCGGAAGAAAAAGTTAAAGCATTGATGGCAGATGACACTAAGGCTTTAGCTAAGACTTCTAAAAACGGTGTTTACAAATCAACTGCTACAAACACAAACGAACCTGTTAAGCACTACGTAATTAAGGACGACAAACTTGTTGAACTTAAAGGTGTTAGATACATTGATAAAAACGGTATGTGTACAAAAGTTGACGGCAAGCACGTAAGCTTGGAACAAGCTAAAAAAGATGCTGTAGAAGTAACAGCACAAGATATCATTAACTACAAGAATACAGTAGATATGGTAAATAAACTTGTTTCTAACGGTACACTCATGAAGCCAACTTTCAAAGGTTTACCAGCTGGTGTAACTGTTTACAAATCAAAAGGCATTCCTCTAGGTAACAAATATCGTCAATACTTTGTTGTTAAAGACGGACAACTTAAACAAATTGATTGTCAATATTGTGATACTAATGACGGTAAATTTGTAATGAGCGATGGCAAAAAACTTTCATTCAATCAACTAACAGATGACAACTTCACTACTGTTGGAGAATCTGACATTGTTACAGAGGATGAAAACAAAACAAAAATAAGTAGTACAACTACTACAGACGAAACTCCTGATACTGATAACTCTAAAAATGATGCTAATTACAAAGAACATATCGCAAAAAACAAAGATAGAGCAGAAAATGACGGCAAAGAAATAAAAGATAAACTCGCTAATTGGTATACAGATGACGATGATTGGCGTGATGTTTCTAAAGCTATAAGAAGAATCGACAAAGAAAACGTTTACACTGTAATAAGTAGCTATCAAAGTACTTCTAAATGGGGTGCTGATGAAATTGTACGCCAAATTGCAACGGAAGACGGACGTTCTAATAATGATAAAAAGGCTCTTATAATTCATATTCGTGATGCAGTAATCGCTTATGCCAAGGAATATGGAGCAGCAGATTCTGAATCATTAAAAGAATTAGAAAAGTTCGGAATGGCACAAATATTTACTGGCACAGACACAATAGATAAAAACAAGGCAAAATACTTAGATAAATTAATTCTAGAAGTCTTAGGTTTATAATTAATTAGATGTAAGATATTGGTATAAAACAAACTTGCCGGAGCAAAGCTCCGGTATTTTTTTACAAAAAGCTGTTTCAAAATAAAGAAATTTACCCCTTTACCCCTTTACCCCAACTGCTTCACGGTTGCTACTATTTTTCCAATCAAAGTTAAATCTTGAACAGATTTGCCACTAATTGTTCGGAGTCTATATTCCGGATTATCTGATTTTATTATGATTTCATCAAGATTCTTAGACAAACGTTTTACGAAAAATTCGCCATTGTAGCAAAATACATAAATCTTATTATCTTGAATCTGATTACCGTTCCAATGTTCAACAATCAGCTTATCGCCGTTATCTATCGTCGGTGACATACTGTTTCCTGATGCATTAATCATGGAGTACAATTTATTTTTTGAATATCCGCAAATCATTGATGTCGGTATTGGTAACTTTGTTTTTTCACTGGAAAAAACTATACTGCCATTGCCACAGCTTGCAAAAACATCTTCGTAATAATCTATATATGCAATATCTGCAAGATTATTCAACAAATTGATTTTAAAATATTTTTCTACACGCTTAAGCTCACTTACCGTTACTTCACTTTCATTTTTAATTCTATTACTCACAGTTTGCCTTGTTATACCAAGACTTTCCGCTAAAGAAGATTGATTTATGATATTGCCGGTTTTATCAGAAATTTGTTTTATGAGTTCTTCTAATTTCATCGTTTCACCATAATATAAAATAATACTTGACATATGTATCATACTATCTTACAATTAAACACATAATGTAAACTATTAATGGATATTTAATCATATATTATAGAAAAAGTCAATGTTTAACATACTGGGTAGAGGTTTGGATATGGGTTACAGATACAATGTATCATGTAGTGAAACAACATCTAAGAGTTGGACTCCAACTGCTGTTGATTGCTACAAATTGGGATGTGTTTGTTCAAAATGCAATTTGTTTAAAATTTATTTTAAGGATATGGATTGCAAATGCAAAATGAAAGATACGGTTATCGAATTGGTACGGAGATTAGGTGCACCTTGAACTTAAAATCTTAATAAAAATTTTACTGGAAAAGGTAATTTCACTGTGATATTATTTCTTTAATAAATTGGAGAGGAAAGAGAATGAACACAGCCGAATATCTTGTAAAGAAACTGGAAGAACTGGGAGTTAATGATTTTTTCGGACTTCCGGGGGATTATAATTTTAATATATTATATGCAGTAGAGAACAATCCTAATACAAATTGGATTGGATGCACAAACGAGCTCAATGCGGGTTATGCAGCAGATGGCTATGCAAGACTAAAAGGGTTTGGTGCAATTATAACAACTTATGGAGTTGGAGAATTGAGCGCAATGAACGCAATAGCCGGTTCTAATGCGGAGAATGTTCCGGTTATCAGTATCGTTGGAGTACCGGCTACAAAAACAATTGAAAACAAAACTTGCGTTCACCATAATTTTCAGGATGTAGATTATCACGCTTGTTTTGAAGCTTACAAGCCTTTGACAGCAGCATCTGCATACCTTACACGTGACAATGCAAAAATGGAAATCGACAGAATTCTAAAAGTTTTTGTAAAAGAAAGACGTCCGGTTTATGTTGCAATACCAATGGATATTGCAAAAATGGAAATTACCGGCAATGATGTAAATTATGACTGGACAAGTAATGAAGAAAATTTAAAAGTTGCTGCCGGTAAAATTGCCGCAAAGATTAATAAATCTGAAAAACCTGTTATTCTTGGCGATTTGTTAGTAAAAAGATTTGATGCACGAATTGAATACAAAGAGTTTGTAGAAAAAACACGAATTCCTGTTACCAATTTTTTAATGGGTACAAATCTTATTGATATGGATTATGATTTATATTTAGGCGGATATTATGCAAAATTTGAGAATCCCATTGCACAAGAATATGTAGAAACTACGGACTGCTTAATTGCTGTTGGACCGGTTTATACTGATTTGAATGCATTTGGGTTTAATTTGCCATACAAGATAAATAATCATATTGCGATTTATGGAACCTACACTTATGTAGATGGCGTTAAATATGATAATGTTAAAATGGCTGACGTATTAGATGCTATTACAGAATTAGTAGACCCTAAAAATATGCATATTCAAAAACCGATTATCGGATATGAGCACAAAGCAGTATCTAATGACGTATTAACATCTTCTTATATTTATCCAAGGTTACAAGAGTTTATAAAAGAAAATGACATTCTTATTGCAGAAACAGGAATTGTTCCGCACGGTGTAGCGCCAATGAAAATGTCAAACAGCGTAGAGTTTCAAACTCAAACACTTTGGGGTTCTATTGGTTGGGCAACTCCTGCAACTTTAGGTATGTGTGTTGCTAAACCTAAATCTCGTGTTGTGATGATTACCGGTGAAGGTTCTCATCAGCTTACGGCAATGGAAATTGGAAATATTTTAAGACGCGGATTAAAGCCTATTATTATTGTTCTTAATAATAGCGGTTACACAATTGAGCGTGTACTTTCCGATAGTCCGGATGACAAATTTAACGAAATTATGCAAATGAATTATTCAAAGTTTGCTAGGGTATTTGAAGGAGATGTCTGGTCTACAAAAGTTACTACGGCAGATGATTTTGACAAGGCATTAAAAGTAACGCAGATTATGAATAAAATGTGCTACATCGAAATTTGCACGGATAAGATGGATATGCCAAAACTAACGGAAGAATTGGCTGCTTGTTTAAAAGCTGCGAAGGCTGCTCAAGAAATCAAAGTAGAAAAAAAAGAAGAACCGCAAGAAAAGAAAGAGAATTCTGCAATGACTTTCGAAACAGTGGTTCACAAAGGAATTATTGAAGATGAAGAATAGATTATTTGTAATATCAGGCTCCTCAGGTGTCGGAAAAGGAACCGTGATAAAAGAATTTTTAGCAAAGCATCCTGAATTTAAACTCTCAATTTCTTGTACAACTAGAGGAAAAAGAGATGGAGAAGTTCATGGCGAAAATTATTTCTTTTTAACCAAAGATGAGTTTAAAAAATGTGTTGAAAATGAAGATTTTTTAGAGTGGGCAGAATTTTCCGGTAATCATTATGGTACGAGAAAAAGCTTCGTAGAAGATTGCTTGAAAAATGGCGATAATTTGATATTAGAAATTGATACAAAAGGTGCTTTGAACGTTAAAAAGATTATGCCGGAAGCTGTTTTGATATTTATCGCTCCACCTTCTCTTGAAGAACTGGAATCAAGATTACGTGGGCGACATACAGAAACAGAAGAAGCTATTCAAAAAAGACTTGCTTCTATCAAATTGGAAATGGAAAACTCTAAACACTTTGATTATAGAATTGTCAATGATGAGATTGCTAATGCGGTTAAAGGTTTAGAAAAAATCATGATTGGATGAAATTTCAATTAATAAGGTGGGAACCGCTTCGTTATTTCTATCCTACGACCACGATTATTTCATCAAATGGAACAGTTTGACGAAATAGCGGATTTCACCTATAATCAATATGTATTATAAAATTTTAATGGGAGTGGGAGTATGACAAAAAATGTTATCTGCATAAAATGGGGAACAAAATTTGGACCTGAATACGTAAACAGACTTTATAAAATGGTTCAAAAGAATTTAAGTTTGCCACATAGATTTGTATGTTTTACAGATAGTGCTGATGGCTTGGCAGACGGTATCGAGGTTAGAGAACTTCCACCTTATGAAGATAATCCGAATATTGGAGATAAAGGCTGGAGAAAATTGTCTTTGTTCAATGAACAATTAGCGGATTTAGAAGGAACAGCTCTTTTCTTGGATTTAGATATAGTAATCAGAAGTGATTTGACTCCATTTTTTGAAGCAGAAGGTGAATTCTTAATCGTTAAGGATTGGGATTTTCCTAATGATATTATCGGAAACTCTTCTGTATTTCGTTTTGAAGTTGGTAAACATCCGGAAGTTTTGCAGAATTTCTACAAACTTGGTAACGAAATTCGTCACGATTATAAAAACGAACAAGCATTCCTTTCTTACGAAATGGAGAAAAAAGGTATTCTTAAATATTGGGACAGCTCTTGGTGCGTAAGCTTCAAACGTAATTGTTTGCAGCCATTCCCGCTTAATTTTTTCAAGATGCCAAGAGATCCACAAGAAGCAAAAATTATTGTATTCCATGGTCGTCCAACTCCGGAACAAGCTTATGCAGGCTTTATGGGTAAAGGCGGTTTGAGATACGTTAAACCAACTAAATGGCTTGATAAATATTGGGCTTAGTTGAGTTTTTATAAAATTGTAGGTCGTGTTGCACGACCTTAAAATTTATATATTTGTCGTGTTGGATGACAATTGTCCAACACGACCTACGAACGATCTATTTCTTCTAGCTACTACTTATTGCTGCTTTTTCCAGAGATATTATCAACAATTATTTTTTCATTTAAACTTATAGCGTTCCCATCTTCACTGGAAGGAGAAGTTACTGATTTTATTAAAGAGTTTAATTTTTGAAAATTTCTATTTGCTTTAACTGAATCTCCTAATATTTCTGAGTGTAATGGTAAATATGACTCTGCAAATACAATAGCATCATTCATATTGTCTTTATCTTCTTTTGAATTTTGAAAATTTGTTTTTATTGTATTATTTAAAATTTCTTTGTTTTGTTCAGCTTTCATTTTTGCATCATTTTCCTGTATATGACCTGTATAAAACAGACCTGATAATGTAGCCACGAATCCTAGCGCAAAAATGCTTGCGCAACCAAATTCTTGCTTACTACAACCAAAATTCGGATGAGAATTTTGGTTATCAGCTCTTTGAATATTATTACATTGAGGTGAATTAAATGATTTAGCATTATAACAATAAGCAATTGGATTAATTTTCATAAAATACTCCTTATTAATATCTACAAGAGTAATAAAACCTCAAAACATAGTTTTTGCTAGTTATATAAATAACTTGTTACAAAAGTCAATAGTCGTAATTCAAGGCTTCCCTGACAATAACTATTTGACGAAGTTGTTAATTTTACCTATAATCAATATGTATTATGAATTTTTAACCGAAGTGGGAGTATGGCAGAATTTGTATAGGATTTGATACTATTTTTTGTCAGGATTACGTGAGGTTCAACAAGGAGAAAAAATGCTTTTTATAGAAGTTGTTACAACAATTTTGTTCTATCTTTTTTTACCGTTTTATTTTGTGGAAAGAGTTTTGCACAAAAAATCTTACGGTTGGAAAGAAAAATTTGGTAACGTAAAAAAGTTTAGTAAAGATGATAAAGTTATACTTGTCCACGGTTGTTCAGTTGGCGAGTCTTTGGCGGTAGAAAATCTATTAAAAGTAATCAAAGAAAAATTTCCGGAACACAAACTTGTGATGACAACTTTTACTTATGCAGGTCAACAAATTGCGCAGAAAAAATTTGCAAATATTGCGGATTACGTTACGTATTTCCCTTTCGATATTGCGCCATTTGTTAATAAGTTTTTATCAAGAATTAATCCGGAAATGGTAATTATTGTGGAAACAGAAATTTGGCCGTATTTCGCTTATAGCTGCAAAAAAAGACAAATTCCTTTATACATAATTAATGCAAGAATTTCGGATACTTCTTATAATTCTTATAAAAAAATGAAATTCTTCTTCAAAAATGTGTTCAAAAATTACTCCGGCGTTTTGGCTCAAAGCAATGAAGACAAAGAAAAATTCATTTCTATCGGTTTAGATTCTGAAAAAGCGGAGCTTATGGGAAATTTGAAATTCGATATTGAAGCAACTGCCGAGAAAGTTGATATCGGTCAAGAAGGCTATCGTGTCTTTATTGCAGGCAGTACGCACCATCAAGAAAACGAAATTGTTATAAAAACTTATAAAGACTTAAAAGCAAAGTATTCTGATTTAAAATTCTTAATTGCCCCAAGACATTTAGAACGTGTTGGAGAAATCAAAGACTTGTTAGAAAAGTACAGTTTATCTTACGAATTGCGTTCAGAAAATGGCAGATTATCTGATAAAGTTGATGTTTTAGTATTGGATACTTTAGGCGAACTCAAAAAAATGTATTCAGTTTCCGATGTTGCTTATATTGGCGGAAGCTTTAATAAGACAGGCGGACATAACCCTCTTGAGGCTGCAATTTTTGATAAACCTGTTATATCAGGACCTTCAATTTTTAATTTTAAAGATATTTACGAAATTCTTTGCAAGTCTGGTGCCGGAAAAGTAGTCAAGATACCGGATGAGTTATTTTCTTATCTGGATGAATTATTTGGTAATTCTGAAACGTATAACAAAACAAAAGCCGCTTGTAAGAATGTTTTTGACTCTCAACGTGGCGCAATAGAATTTGTGATTAATAAAATGAAAGATGTATTAAACTAATTGGTATTTTAATCTAGTCAATCTATTGCCAAAAAGTTTAATGAAAATGTGAGGATTCAAGTTTAATATAATAAAGAATCCTCATCGCTCAAACTTTCCTCTCTTTTTTGTAAAGAGAGGTTTCTTTATGTTATAACATAATTATGAACTATTCTAATTTATTTGATTTGGCGAGAGATTTTTATACTTCATTTTCTTATAATGACAGATATGGCAAAGCAAAAATTCCATTTCGATATTTTCTGGAACTTACTTATCGATGCAATCTTGCTTGTCCTTATTGTTATGTCGGCAAAGACCGTAATAAACAGGAATTAACACTGGAAGAATGGAAAAAAGTTATAGACCAATTGCCTTTCTATTCCATTGCTACACTTGTTGGCGGCGAACCTTTATTAAGAAAAGATTTTATTGATATTCTTGCGTACACTTCAAAAAAAATAATGAATAAAGTCCACGTCGTGTCCAATGGAATCTTGATAAATGATGAAATTATCAATGCTTTTATTAAGTACAAACTTCTGTTATTATCTGTTTCACTGGATGGTTATGGTGATACACATGATAAAAACAGAGGTAAAACAGGAATTTTTGACACAATTGTTTCTAATTTGGAAAATTTAAAATCACGAAGAAAGAATCAAATGGTTGACATAAAGACAATTGTTCTTCCAAACAATCTTGATGACTTACCTAAATTGTACAAACTTTGTTGTGATATGAATTTTGAATTTCTCTCAATTTCTTTTTTGCGTAACAACAATTGGAAGCAAAATTCTATTTTGCAAGAAAGCTTCATACCGGAATTCAAGGATAACTACCCAATAATGCTTTATTTTGATATGGAACATTTTAAGGAAGTTTATAGAGAAATAGAGAGTATAAAAGGTAGAACAAAATTAAGATTCTCTCCAAAATTTGAATATAATAAAGAGCCGCTTGCTGCTATAGAGAAGTTTTTCACATTAGCAGAAGACACTCCAATTACGGATATTTACAAACCTTGCACATATCCTTATAACAATATGATGATTAATCCGGAAGGTTTTGTATATCCTTGTCTTTCGCAAAAAATTGGCAACGTAAAAGAAAAAAGCTTGAAAGAGCTTTTTAATGCTCCACATTATTGCTGTTTTCGCAAAAACTTAAAAGCCAGTGGTGGTTTGTTTGGCGCATGTCAACTTTGTTGCGAGTTGCAAGTGAAAGAAAATAAAAATTCGTAAACACCACCTAATTAATATCCACAATCTAGGTGCAAAATCCTATTGGAAATTATAAGTGAATGAACGACTGATTGAAGCATCAACAGCACTTTGAGCAGATTGCATTTCTGCATCAACCATTTTAAGCCTATTCTGGTATTCCTGCATTTGCAAATCAAGTTTCTTTTCTAATATAACAAGCTTATCTCTTCTTGCTTCCAGTTGTTTAACCGCAGGATTATCAGGATCCAAATCATTGCCAAGTGCCATAATTTCGTCAGACGAAGCAACCAATTCCATCTTGGCAGATGCAATCCACTGTATCTTTGTTTCCAGCGTTATCTTATACGCTGTAAGGTACATCATTCTGAAACTTGAGGCAATTAATCCCATAATTTGTTCCTTCTACCTTGTTTCGTTTAGATTCTTGCCTTTCAGGAATGTGTGTTCATTACTTTCTGCAATCAAGCTTTCCATTTTGTGTAACTGATGCTTGTGGTAATTTACTCTGTACTTAGCCATCTTTAACTTCTGTCTGATGGTAAGCATGTCCTTAAGACTAGAAAGTAAACTCACGGCGAGTGCTTTGAATGGATTTTTCCGTTTGAAAAACGAACGGGCAAAATTCATAAAGTTTACGAACCGTTTCATACTATCTTGTAGTTCTTCACGCATAAGCATTTGCTCCTATACGATCTAAGCCTACATGTATTATAAAACATGTAAACCCTAAAAATTGCTTTTTTACAGATTTCGTATTTACATTTGTTAACATATTATTTCGAACTAGTCCTATTTCCGGTAATGCTATTGAAGATAAACCTATTTTTGTAGTATTCATCTTTTGCTACATTATTTATCGGCATTTTTTTCAAAAACTTTAGCTCTTTATGGTTGTAATACCGAATTTCGTTACAAAAATTTACAAAGTTAGATATAGCTTTGACTAAAGCATTATTTAGAAAAATATCAAGCATTATTCTGAAAAAAGTGCGTCCTTGCATAATCTCTCTCTTTTTGATGTCGTTAAGTCGTTGGGTCGTTAAGTCGTTAAGTTCATTTTAAAACAACTTTCCACTTTCAATTTTCAACTTATGAAGCCGACCACTTGTCTACGTGCGTAGCTTCTACCTCACCCTAACCCTGTCTTGGATTATTCGGGGTTTCGGCGGAGTAACGTCCGACCTCCACCTTACGGGCTTACGCCCTACCGAAAATCCGCTCTCCTGCTAGGCGAGGGAAAAAGATTATCTACGTGCGTAGCACTACAAGTCTTGGATGTCTTTGCTTGCGGATTCGATATCGTCTTTGAGCATTTTTCTTACGATATCACCTTGAGTATCAAGCATTTTACAAACTGTTTCGATGTTTGCAACTTTTTGAGAAAGTATTGTATCCGCATTTGATACAATGTTGCTGGAAACTGTTTGATATGCTGATAGAGCGGCGGATGATGTTCCTTGCATCAAGTTGCCCATAACAACAGCAGGCAAGCCGAATTCACCTAAATAAGGTGCTGCTGCGGTCATGATTCCGCCCCAACCTGATACAAGTCCAGCTAATGGCATTATGATATTAGAAGCTCCTATACCATAGCCATTTGCAGTGCCTATTCCATAGGCAGCCGTGCTTGCAATATCTGCAATACTTCCGATACCGGATGCAAAACCGGTAGTAGAACCATTTGAAGAACCAAAACCGGATAACAAATCGCCAATTCCTGACGCCCCACCGGTTGTTGTTCCACTCTGACGATAGCCATAGTTTGCAGCATAACCGCTTGGGAAACCTGAGTAATTACCTAGTGAATTCACACCAAAAGAAGAATACGTTCCGGTTGTACCTCCAGTACCACCAGTATATTGGCTCCAGTATGAGGTTCCGGGGATATTCATTGCACTAGTTCCACCAAGTGTTGTCATAAATGCAGATGGTGCAAATAAACTAGCTAATTGATATAAGAAACCGCCTGCTGCTTCAAAACCGGTACCAGAGCTAGCCGAACCAGACACGGTTAAATCTCTTAACCTATCATAAGTTTCGTACAGCATAACTTTGGCATCAGCAGATGCTGCGCCATATTTGTTTGCTAAAACTAAGTATCCATCGTTTTTGTATGACATATGTTTGTCCTTTATTATTTAGTTTAAGAGTTGAAGAGTTATTATTAAAACTAACAATGAGCGTTAGCGGATTATATGAACATTTCAACTCAACTCATCTATGCTACTAAGCTACTAGCCGCTAAATGTCTTGAATGATTTCTCAATGTTATCTTTAACTACCTTAGACACTGCGTCTATTTCTGTTGAAAGTGCATTCTGTTCTGTATCAAGCTGCTTAAGTCTTAATTCAAGCTGTTGGTCTTCTTGCTGAATTAACGATGTTTTTGCGTTGATATCTTGAACCATTTTGTCATATTGCGCATTCTCATAGTTATACTGGTTCATTGCATCTTTATAAGCCACATCATCGGTTACAGTTTCAACATTCAACGTATACGTAACAGAGTCGTCTTCAAATCTGACAGATGTAAATCTACCGCTGCCATCTGTTTCTAACAATGCTTTTACAGTATCAGACTGTGTCTGTTTTATATAACTTGCGTTGTAGTATGAAAGTTGTGTTTGACCATCAATATTGTTGATTCCGCTTCCGCTTGCGTACGATTTGTTTAAATCTGCAAAAGTTGTATAGTACGTTTTTCCATTCATTTTGAAAGAGTAAACACCGCCGGTGTATTCACCATATTCGTTGAAACAATCACGTATAGAAGCATCAACTTCCTGTTCTTTCATATCTTTTATGATTTGGTTTAATTCTGCTTTTTGGTCATCCGTTAAATCAGTTAGTAGAGTCAATTCGCAGTTACCAATATATGTAGGTCTTCTCAAATCTTGATAAGCCTGCTCTGCATTTTGGCTTGCTTGAAGTGCCGCAAATTCAACAGCTTGAAGCGCTGCTATTTGCGCATCATAGCCACTACTAATTGCTGTAATTGATTTATCACCACTTGTTTGATAAACCGGCAACACAGTCTTTGTACCACCTGCTGCACCACCATAAAGATTTCTCAAATCTGATTTTAAGGCAACGTTACCATTATTGTCCATGTAAACATTTGCATAATCAGTTTGAACATCTTTTGACATAGCACCTTCTTCAACAAGCTTATCAATAGCAGCCTTTGCTGTAGCCTGTTGAGCAGCTGACATTTTGCTATAACCAACAAAATCTGTAGGTCCTTTATCAGTCTGTTTTGGAGATAATTTTGTTGTATCTCCGGTATAATCTGAGCCGTCGGTATTATAGTATTTACCATCTTTCATGTAACATTCAGATTTATCATCAGAATTCGTGTAAATAGCATACTTTTTACCGGTTGCAGTATCAGTATACATTTCTTGAATTTTTTGTGTAATGCTATATGTATCTGTATCTACATCATAGTCGCATTTATTAACACCTGTATAAGCTTCGTTGTTTGCATAATTTGATAGGTTTGCAGCTTCTTTTTGTTTTGCTTTTGTTGCTTCTTGAGCGGCTTCATATTCCTGCTTTGTAGAAGTCACTAACCTTAACGCTGTTTCTATCTGATCTGCACTAGCATCTGTACCACTCTGGAATTGAACCTGTGGATCACTTAATTTTTTCTGAGAACCAGTATAAACGTTTGCTTCTTTCTCACGTGTTACAACGTAGTTGTAATCTTCTTCCGGATTAGCCAGTTGTTCCCAATTTGTGATAGTATAAGTCGTACTTCCATCAGAATATGAGTATTGCGTTTTTGTAAAATCAGAAGTACTTGGCGGAACCGGAACATTAAGCCCTAGCATCTGATTAAAAAGATTTGCAGACTGATTTGATAAAACAGTACGCGCCTGATTTATTTGTTGTCCTTCGAATTCACAATTTGATTTTCTTGCAACCAGCGCTAAATATCTGGCTTGCGAAGCTGCCATACCCATAGTGGTATCTCCTATTTTTTGTATTCTAAGATTGTTTTAATGGGATATTACTAAAAGTCAATCTTTATAATAGTATTATATATTATTTTTACAAATTTTAATTGAACAAATTATAGTAAATCATCCATATGATGTAGACCATCTTTCAAAAATCATATAAATATGGTACAATCAACCAATGAGGTTTTTAGTTTACCTTTTCTGCATTCTATTATTTACTCAAACTTCCTCTTGGGCAATAGAGGAAGTAATTCTTGACGTGGATGATAATGTTATTCAAGATGAGGTAGGGGAAAATGTAAGGGAAAACTGCGGAGAGAAAATTAACTCTGATAAAGAGCTTACCCTTTATGAAAAAATCCAGAATATAAAAGTCAAAGAAATTTCTGATACAAGCCGTTCGAGTTTTCTTTTGGATGAAATTTTGACAAAAGAATTTGACAATGGTGCAACTATGCACTTGTTCGGCTACTATAGAGCCGGAGCAGAAATTGATGTTTCTGATAGCGGAAATACCGATTATAATTTTAGTGCGATTCATGCTGGTATTAACGGTAAATTCAAAGGCAAAAATAATTTTTATGAAGCAAGATTACGCTTTGACCCTCTGGATGGATATACTTTTTTGCAGACTTTGCCTGCTGATATTTATGTTGCTAACACTTCCATTCCGCACCATAAAATCATCTTAGGTAACACAAGAACTCCGGTTGGTTTTGAAGGCGGGCGTTCTGATATGGTTATGCCATTTATTGCGCGTGCGCAGATTGCCAGAAATTTTGGGAATTCAAGAAAAGTGGGTTTGCGTATAAAAGGAAACTATGACCTTGTTGAATACGATATTGGCGGATATAGTTCTGATACATATTTTAGAAGTTTTTTCCCCGGGACAGAATTCTCCGGTTGGTTAACACTAAAACCGTTAGGTAAAACAGATGGTCGATACGGGAAATTAAAGTTGGGCGGAGGATTATCAGCCGGCAGAAACAATATTAGCTACGCTGTATCCGGAATTTATGCCGGATATGAATACAAAAAGTTTTTTGCTGATTTTGAATACTCTTACGCCGATGGCTATAATGGCGCAAAAAAGATTTCTTCCAATCAAGCAGAAGGCTTTTATTCAACCGTCGGATATAAAATAACACCTAAACTGCAAGTTTTAGCAAGATATGACCAATTTACACCTGATAGGAATAAAAGCAATGATATAAGGCGAGAATATTCAACCGGAATAAATTATTTCATAAAAGGTCAAGCTCTCAAAATCATGCTAAACTATGTATTTTGTCAGAATGATTTGTTCAAAGATTCTCACAGAATAATTTTGGGAACACAGCTAATCCTTTAGGCTGTGGCATATTTATCCATTGAAATAAAGCCGGAAAGAGTTGGACTCGTAGCCTTATATTTTTGAATTGCAACTTTATTACTGCAGTTTCCTTCAACTGTTTCAAAAGAACCGTCAGAGTTTACTTTTGTAACAATACCGGTGTGTGATTTACCGCCATTCTTCTCTATCATAATATCGCCAACTTTCACATTATTAGCAATATAACTTGCTTTATTACTAGATGGAACTTGTTTATAACAGTTATTTTGTTCGCCCCACTTTCTTAATTCAGAAACAGATGAGAAATGTCTGAATGAGGAAGGCAGACTGCTGCCGTATGTTTGTTTGATATTATAAGATACGAAATCCGCACACCAAGCTTGTGACTTTCCGCCGGAGAATAGCCTGTTGCCTTCTCTATCAGAATTTACACGTCCTACATAACTCTTAGCTTTGTCTGCAAGTTGAAGACGCATTGAACTATTAAAACTTCTCGTGAATGTGTCGCTCATTCCAAAATTAGTATTGTTCCAAGTCGGAGTTGGATTAAAATTGAAAGTATAATTTGAAAAATCGGTAAAATTGCCAGTATTCCAAGGCTGTTGGATTGGTTGAGCAAATATATTTGTGTTGTTAGTTGGGAAAGTAAAGCCGGAAGAAAATGGCGTAAAACTAAATAAAGAAGGCATATTCCAACTAAAATTATTAAAGAAAGGTAATATATTATTAAAAATAGGTAAATTAAATCCCTGAAAAACACCAAAAGACGGAGTAAACAAATTGTTTATTCCTTCAAAATTGAAATTTAGATGTGATAATGGATTAAAGTATGTCATGACAATATTACCTAAATATATAAAGTATAAATATTCAAAAATATTGCCTTTTTGTAACAAAACTTTAAGTTTTATGTATCAGGACAGTACATTTTGTATTTGTCGATAAATCTTTTATGTTGTTCTATTATTTTTGCATATTGCTTTGCATCATCTTTTGGCGCAGATAGCATAAGCGTTTCGTAATGTAAAATTTCTTCTTTAAGCTTGCGAATCTTTTGCATAAAATTTTCGTGCTTGGTAAAAATATATCCATAATAACCACAATCTTCCGGTAGAAATGCAAAAGGTGAAGACGGATAATTTTTGCAAATATCCGGCTTATTAGGATTGGTACAAAGATTATTTACAAGAAATTTGCAAGTACAAAAAGTTACTGCATCTTTTTGCTCACTTTTTATAAGAAAGCCTACAAAATCAGGTGTTAATGGTTGAATACCATCTCTATACATTATATTGCGAGAAAAGTCGACTGCTATTCTATCACAGCACCTTCCGCATTTGTTACAATAATCTTTTTCCATAATAATATTATACATATAATAAAGGATGTGCAAAATAGAAGAAATGTAATATTATATAATTAATTAAGATAAAAGGAGATTAATGATATGAAGAGAGTAGTTTTAACTTTAGGCTTATTAGCAGCTATAAATTGTGCCGCTTTTGCTGATGGAAACGCATTTACACCATTGAATTTCAATGACACTCAATATGGTAATCCATCATCAACAACATCAACTGCAAAAACAACTGCAGCTACAAGTTCAGCACCTGCTGCAACATCATTAGACGGTGATGCAGTTGGTAATGGTAATATTCAGAATGCTATTTTGCAATTGGATAATGCACAAGTTGATATCCGTAATGATTTGTTAAATTGCAAAACAAAGTATGCAGATGTTGATGCTCAATATAAATT
>CABQIM010000011.1 GCA_902464375.1 uncultured bacterium
TCACTAATCGTTTTCTTTATATCTTCTTGTTTTTTATCAGTAGATATTTCTTCTGCTTGCTTTAAATTAGTTTTGTAAACAAATTTGCCAACTTTATCAATTGAACCATTAATCTGCATGATAGCTCCTTTCTTGAATAAGTTATATTATGCTCAATTCGGGGGTAAAAATAATCCTAAAAAGAAAATTCATACTATATTATAGTCATACTAAGCCGAATTTGTTAATACTTGTAATCCTAATAAAATCTTTATAGAAAACAAAAAAGATAGTATCCTGTTGTTGATATGGGTGAGATTTCTAAAAAATTAGGTTTAAGTATAAAAGAATTGCGTGAAAAATGTGGTTTTACGCAGTTGAAGCTTGCAGAAATTCTCAATATGGAAGCGTCAAATCTTTCTAAGATAGAATGTGGAATTCAAATTCCTAAAGAAGAGAGTTTGGAAAAATTAACACAAGCTTTTGGTGTTGAAATGAAAGATTTATTTGATTATGGACATTTTGCCGACAAAACCGAATTAATAGCTAGAATAAATGAGATTTTAGAAAAATCAGAGCCGGATGAGGTGTAAAGGTATTATAAGATATTGTTGAATTTGTAGTTGGTACAATAATCTTATATTGCATATTTCGCCGGATTGTTTTCGACTTTATTCTTGTTCAAGTTTAGCTTTAATTTCCCTATAAAATGGCTTATTAACTTGATACATACCATCGATTCCTTTTATCCATTGTGGAAGTTTTTTTATTATTTGCTCGTTATTATAATACTTACTGTTATTCAAAACGATATTTGCAATATCAACTTGTTCTGCAAATCTAACGCCATTTATAATATCCGGTAATTCTGATAACAGAAGCTTATTTTGATGCAATTTTTTATTATCTAAAATCATATTCAAAATTTTTAGCCTTTTATTCAAAGCTTTGTCTGAACAAAATTTCATTCTAGATTCCAGTAACGGAATATTTTTGACTATTTGTTCATCATTAACAACAGTATCTATATCAAGAAGTTTATTAATATATTCAACTTCTTCCGGATTTCCAACTCTTGCAATAATATCAGGGATTTTATTCAAAATGATTTTATTATTATACAATTTTTCGTCACTCAAAACATTTTCAGCAATTTTAAATTGCAAATCAGTATGTGCGTTTAAGATGAAATCACCTATTTTTTCAGACATAGCTCCATTTTGTAAAGCTTTATTGTTTGAATACATTTGCAAGATACTCGTTCTATAATTAACATTATTTTTGTCGGTTCTTTCTAATATTCTTGATAATGCTTTGTTCAAATTTTCATTGGTATACAATTTTTTATCTGACAAATACACATCAAGAACATCATTCATATATTTTGTTTTTGAAAGTGTATCTGCATGACCTAATACATCTATAATGTTATTAGTACTAAAAGTGTATGCGCCATCAAAAAGGTATTTATTTTTATACAAGATTGGATTCGCAAGAATTCTTGTTGCTAAATCAATATTTTCATCATCTACTATTAATGCAATATTTCCTATTTGTTTTGAAACATGTTGTTGGTTTTGTAGTTCTGGTGAATTTGCATACATATCGAATATTGAATTTTTTTGTTTTGCACCATCACTATTTCTTGCGCTGGATGCAATAAAAGGCAAATAACAAGTAATATTTTTATTGTTATAAAGTGCTTCACTGCTTAAATATTTATCAATAACATCATTTGCTGCTTTAAGAATTTCTTGTGGATTAGCAGAAGCTTTGCTGATTTCAAGCAAACTTGCACAACATCCAAATCCTGTTTTAGTCAAACGTTCATCACTTAATACTTTCAAAATGAAATTGACATTCGATTTATCAATGCTCGGTAATGCACGTTTTGTATCTTCCATAACATACTTGCCATCATATAATCTTTTATTGCTCAAAACGTAATTAATGACTTTAGCTTGTTCCTGTGTTAATGGCTGTTTTGGAAAAATTGTTTTATCTGCATATTTTCTTACTTTTTCATTGTTGTATAAATCTTCATTATCAAGAATTTTGGCAACAAGTTGAGTTTCCAATCTACAAATTTTTTCTTCCGAAGTCAGTCTATAAGTTCTAGAAACATTTTGACTTCTTTCATCTGCATATACTCTTTTCTTTAAATCCTCTAATTCTTTATCAGAAATTTTTGGTAAATCCGGAATATTTTCATTAAATAAATTTTCTCCGAACTTTAATTCTTCATTTGAAGAAGGTTTTGGTGTTGCATTTGAACTTTCTTGTTTTTTATTAATTGCAATTGCAGCCATTGCGCTAGCTGCACTTGTACTAGCCAATGTTTCAAAAGCTTTTTCTGTTTGTTCATTTTTAGATTTTGAAAATAAATTTGTAAAACTTTTGAATATTGATTTATAACTTTTTCCTTCAAATCTTGGTTGGTTGGTACTTATATTTTGTACACGCATAATTTCATCCCTTTTGGATAAATTATATTACTAAAATAGCTGGAAGCAAGCAATTGTAACGAGATGATTTTATTGATACTGCTAATCTTCTGACTTGTAGGCATTCAATGCACCAATAACTTTTAATTAGCCCCTACCCTTTGCAACACACTTACTAATCTGTAGTTAGAACTACACTTGAAAAATTCTCTTCTACCTCACCCTAACCCTGTCTTGGATTATTCGGGCGAGCATAACATTCCAATGACACCAAATCCTAACGGATTTTGTAGTCATTTTTATGTTATTTGCTCTTACGGGCTTACGCCCTACCGAAAATCCGCTCTCCTGCTAGGAGAGGGGACGCGCCGAACTTGTAGGTGATACTTCGAGGCGGAGCCGGTAGTTCTTATGTAATCTTGTAGTTTTCACTAAGCAGCCGACCAATGTCTACGTACGGGTGTAAATGTACATCAATTTTGTAGTCCTACTTCGAGGCGGAGCTAGTAGTTTTAATATAATCTTGTAACTTTCACTAAGCAGCCGACCCAATGTCTACATACGTAGTATTAGCCTTTGACGGCGCCGTCGTTTTCGCCGGAGATGAAGTATCTTTGCATCATTAAGAAGAATACAATAATTGGAACTGTTGAGATTATGGAGCCTGCTGCTATAAATCTCCAGTTAGAAGAGAACATACCTTGTAGATTATTTATTCCGACCGGCAGAGTGTACATGGCATCTTTGGTTAACATAATGCTTGGCCATAGGAATTCGCCCCAAGAACCAATGAAAGTGAATACGGCAAGCACGGCGAGCGTAGGTTTAACCATCGGAATTACGACGCGAGTAAACATCTGAAAAACATTGCAACCGTCTACGATTGCTGCTTCTTCCACTTCTTTGGGAACTTTTAGAAATGCTTGACGCATAAGAAAAATTCCGAACGCGCTGACTGCAAATGGCATAACAAGACCGATGTAGCCCATTACATTATTTACGCTATCAATAAGATGAAGTTTTAGTGTGATAATGTAGACCGGAAGCATTATTGCTTGGAACGGAATCATGATTGTTGCAAGGATTGAAAAGAATACTATTTTTTTGCCTTTAAAGTTCATTCTTGCAAGCGGATATGCAGCTAGAGATGATAGAACAAGGTTTAAGATTACAGTGAGTGCTGCTACAATAACGCTGTTCCAGAAATATCCCATAAAGTTTACTTTGCCCCAAACATCAATGTAGTTTGCCCAAGTAAAATCTGATGGGATTAAGTGTGGCGGATAAGCAAAAATATCTTCGTTGAGCCCTTTGAGTGAGGTTGAAGTTAACCAGATAAATGGAAATATTGATAATAGAGATGTGATTATCAATATGGTATGAATTAATGCTTTTCCTGTTAATTTTTTTATCATAGTTTTTATTTTAGCTTAATTTTAACGTTCTGTCATTCTTTTTTTGTAATAAAATTAAACATGAATAGCAAAAAATATTTTTATAGATTTTAGTATAGGTATGAGTTACAAAATTAGTTTAGATAGCGTATATAATTTTAAGACTCCTGATATTATCACCCCATTTATGCCATATACAAGAGTGACATCAAGTTATCCTAAGGACATATTTGAGAAGGAGTTCAGTTCTGTTGACTCAAAAAAGAAACCGATTTTGTTTAAGTTTGCTAATGTTTGTCAACACAATACGTTGTTGTTCAACAATTTAGATTTAAGATTTTTGGGAGCATTTTCTGTTAGCAAATTGATGAATGTTTTTTCACTTGTGGGTTTGAAAGATTTTTCTACTTACAACAGATTTTCTCCGGCAGAGTTGTTTAAGATTTTGGAACTCAAAAATGAAGATATAAGCTTTATTAAACCTTTTGCAAGACAAAAAAATTATCAGGGACTTTTTAATTATTCAACAGAAAATCTATTGGATATTAACAATGAAAGTAATATTAATAAAAGCCGCTTTATGGACATAATGTCAACAAGGTTGAAATACAAAGATGCAAAAATGATTGTGGAAGATCACAATATTAATACAACAGATTTTAAGAGTGCAGTTAGGGATTTGCAAGAAAAATTTGCTGAAAATATTGATAATATATCGGTTAATCATTTAGGTGATAAATATCAGATTGTATTAACAACTCAAACTCCTTTTTCTGTTCATAGATTTAATTACAGCGAATGTAAAAATGGACAGAATAATTCTAAAAAAATGACTTTGGAGCGATTTAATACACTTGAATATTTAAACAGCCAAATTGACGAAGTCGATAGTTATAATAAAATGGTCAATAAACATAATTTTGAAGTCATAAATGATGGTAAGGGAAAGATTAGAGAATACTCTAGCGGTATAAAATCAGGCGATGTAATAAAAGCTTGGGAGTCTGGAAATTTATTAAAAGAAGATATTATGGACTTGTTTACAAAAAATCCGGCTTGTATTCCAAAAGAAGATTTTAGATATTTTGCCCAAAAGAAATTTAAGCTCACCCCATTTGATACTCCTAAAATTATTGAAGGACGATATTATACCGCAACAACTCCAAAACTTGATACGACATCAGAGTATTATAAAGTTAAGGAAGGGGAAATTCTTAAAAAAGAATTACAAAAGTTGAAAGATGTTGATTCAAATAGAAAGATTATGATTATTGATGGACTCCCAGGAGCCGGAAAATCCACTATTATAAACAATATACTTAAACAAACCAAAGAAAAATTTTATATTTCTGATTCTGATAATATCAAAAAGGAATTTACTGAATACTACAAGGATGGAATTGGCGCAGAAATTGTACATGAAGCCTCAGGTTATTTGTACAAAAACAAACTTATTCCGGCAATTTTAAAGCAGGGTAAAAATTTGATTTACCAAACCAGCGGAAGTTATGAATCTCTCGATAAAATCTTAAAAGATGCTAACAAGCTAGGATATACAATAGACTTTGTTAACGTAAACACAGACAAGGTGACTTGTATAAACCGTGCGAAAAAGCGAATGGAAACTGACGGACGTTTTATGGACCCTTGTGTAATTATTGATATTGCTAAAAAGAATTCTAATGCTAAAGGGTACATGGCGGAAATTATTTCGTACAGCCCTTATATCCATAAATCTTACAAGTGTCATAATTATGAATTATTAGAAGTTAAACAAGGTGAAATCAAAAAAAGTTATAACTTGAATAAGCCAAGCTGGATACTAAGATTACGTGGATTATTAAACAGCTTGGCATAATAAGTATATCAAGTTGGACATATATTTTTTATTATTGTGTGTATATCATATTCATGATAGTATCTAAAATATAGATTAAGGAGTGTGTATAATGAGAATTCAAAAAGTAGACAGTAGTATAAGTTTTGCAAGAAAACCTGATGCAAAAGAAATGAAAGTTTATACAAAATCATTAAACGAAGGACTTGGACTTTTGGGCAAACAAGTTGATGTAATTCTACATAACGCATCTGCTCCTGCTGTTGAAGCTGAAAACACAGGTATTGGTTCATTATTTTCCAGAACAACTATTACTAAACTTTTTCCGTTTTTGAAAGAACACGGTATTACAGGTATTCAACAAGAACCAAACGGATTGAGAAAAGTTTTGGATAATTCTCCTTATGCTCCGGAATCAAATGCTAAGAATATTTTTATGATACCTTTGGAAAATTTAGCATCAGATGAGTATGGCAATATTCTTTCTAAAAAAACTTTTAATGCGATAGTTAAAAATAATCCTGATAAAGATAATGTAAACTATCCTTATGTTAGAAGTATGTACGAGGTTGCATTAAGAGAGGCTTATAACAATTCTAAAAATTCTCCGGAGTTTTTGGAATTTAAAGCGCAAAATGAGGCTAAATATGAAGCAAGTGCATTATATAGAGTTATTTCAAAAATCCATGGTGACGACAATTTTACTTTGTGGGGACCAGTAGATAACTATTCTCAAGATGAAATTGATAAAGTAGCAAAAGCTACCGGCATGGACAATTGGAGTGAAGTTGATAAAAATCTTTATACACACAAAAATTCTGCTCAATCAAAAGCTAGAATTGCTGAATTAAAAACAAAATATAAAGATGATTATGATTATTATATTTTCCAACAAATGTTATTAGAAAAAGAAAATGCCAAAATAAATAAGGTTTCTAAAGAAACCGGTATTAATATTATTGGCGATTCTCCGGTTGCGCCAACAAGTGTTGAAGCGTGGACTAACCAGAATTTATTTATGAAAGGTAAAGCTATTGGCTGTCCGCCGGATTATTTTTCTCCAACCGGTCAAAGATGGGGATTCCCTTATTTTAAGCCGGAAGAAATTTTCAACAAAGATGGTTCTTTGGGTAAAGCTGGTGAAATTTTAAAGAAAAAATATGAAGATTACTTTGCAAGTTTTTCAGGCGGCATAAGAATCGACCATATTATTGGTTTAATCGACCCATTTATTTATACAGTAAATAGCAAAGAAATGAATGCCGCAAATTCCGGCAGAATGTATTCTATTGAAGGCGGTAAACATCAAAAACATAGTGTAGATGAATACGCAGCATTGTTGACAAAGATAATTATTCCTGCAGCAGAAAAATTTGGTTTAGATAAAAAATCTATTATTTGTGAAGATTTAGGTGACCCTAATAAACCAACTCAACAAGTGATGAAAAAATTAAATCTTTCAGGAATATCTGTTACTCAATTTGATTACAGAGGCTCAACTGCGCCGGAAAGAAATGTAATCATGCTTGGTTCACATGACAATCAGTCATTCTTGGAATTCACAAAAGACTTTTTCCATTCAAAATATAATTTTGATACCTACCGCAGATTTATGAAGAAAACAAACCGTCTTGCGGAGGATACTGTTGCTAAAAATTCTACAGCAGAAGAGTTTGAAAATTATTTAAAAACAATAAGAAAAAATCCAAAAGAATTTATTGCAGCAAGTTTTGCAGAATTATTTGCAAGTCCGGCAAGACGTATTCAGATTTTCTTCTCTGATTTCTGGGGTTTGGGTAAGACGTATAACCGTCCTGGAACAACACAAGGCAATTGGGCATTAAGACTGAATGCTAATTTTGAAGATACATATTATAAAGCAGCTTCAGAAGGTAAAGCACCAAACTTGGCAGATGCTGTTGCAAGAGCGCTAAGGCATAGAGGACTTGATAAAGGCCATGAAGATTTGATGAAGAATCTTGACGAGTCAGCAAGAATTATTGCAGAAAAATAATTATGTGTGTCCACCTTCAAAAAAGGTGGACACATTATATTAATATTTGATTTTTCTATACGGAGAAAGAAAATTTATATTTCACAAGGAATCTTATTTCTCTTAAGCATTGCGCTAAGTGGTTCTAAAAATTTTTCTTCGTCTTCGCATTGGTTTTTTAAAGAATAATAAGCAATCTCAACAAGTTCTTTGCAAATATTCAAAATCGGATGTTTTCGCAATTTAGAAGCTGTAGCGTATTTTGCAACATTATATCTAAGTTCGTTAATCTCGTTATATGAGTATTTAAGCAGCATGCTGTTAACCTCTTCCATTGCGGAAGGGTTGTACATAATTCCTTTATATACAGCCGGAATAGCGTATTCCAAACCTTGACCTACGCAGTCATGGTTTCTGATTTCTAAGAAGTTTCTTAATCTAACTTCCGGAAAATATAAGTTAGAATGCAGCTGCCAGTCTTCAATATTGGCGTCAAAACCTTCAAAACCTTTGTCCATAAATTGTCTAAAAGTCATTCTGCCATTGATATTAACAGTTTTATCTTCTCTATTAATAAATATCATTGGTGTATCAAGCAGAGTTTCTACGTAGTCTTTAAAGCACATACCATCTTGAAATTTTGTTGCAAAACCGCATCTTTCGTTATCAGTATTAAGCCAAGCAAGTGCTCTAAAAGATTTGTATCCGGTATCGACACCGCCCCTAATTCTTGAATTTGCAAACATAGCTGTCATAAACGGCATCATTAAATTTGCTAGTCGGAATTTTTTCATTGCGTCTTCTTCTGATTTATAATCAATTCCGACTTGAATTCCTGCGGTCTCTCTCATCATAACATCGGATAAAATTCCCCAAAGATAATTTGCCATAATATGATATCTGCGTTTGGGCAAAAGTTTAATATTTTTGTAAGTTGTAGTTGGAGAAACGCCTTTATTAATAAGTTCAATACCGAATTTATCTAATATTGGCAGGAGTTCTGAATCAAGGTTTTCAACTTTCTTTTTTAAATCACTGATAAGTTTCTGAGGTTCAACACTATATTCAACTTGGCACCCAGGTTCCAGAGTAATCGTATCGTGAATCTTTTTTAGTCCGATTATATGGACATCATCAAGAATATAATCCCAATTGTCAGCTTTTGCGAATTCTCGTAGAGCTTCACAAATTCCATATTCACCGCCATACGGAGCAACTTCCTTAGTCGTTTTTACAAGTGGAATTCTCTCGTACTCAAAACCGATTTTTTGAGTAGTCTTGCAACCGAGTACGAACTCGTCCAAAAGCTGGTTGTACTCTAAATGTTCTTTTTGTTTTGTGTCACAATAATTCACGATGTTCTCCTTTTTTATTATATATGAAATAAGAGTTATAAGTGGAAAGATGTTTTCCCCTCACCCGAATTTCTAAGTTTCGCGTAGCTTAACTTGAAATTCTACCCTCTTTCTTGTTCTGCTCGCAATAAACGAGTATCGCTCACGCTTTCACTCTTTGCTCGCAGAACGCTCCCACAAGGGGCGAGGGGTAAATTAAATAGTCTGGTGAATTGTCTACGTGCATAGCACCTCCCACAAGGGGCGAGGGGATATGCTAAATCACACACCTATATCCCTATGTCTCTTCGCATCTAAGCTTCAACGCATCTTTTATGTATTATTATTTTAAATTAAGATTGATATTTTAACATTTCCCTGTTTGTACTATTATAAATACCATGGTGGATTATTTACAACGAGCAAAGTTCTTTAGAACTAAAAAAAGATTAGGTCAAAATTTCTTGGTAAATCCGGAGGTAATTGCGGATATCATTGATTTTGCACAAATTACAAAAGACGATGTTGTTCTGGAAATCGGTCCGGGGGTTGGGTTCGTAACAGAACAATTGGTTAAGCATGCCAAAAAAGTTATTGCGGTAGAACTTGACGAAGAAGCGATTAAAGAGCTTGAAAAGCTTGATTGCGACAATTTACAGATTATCCATAATGATATTTTGAAAACGGATTTGTCAGATTTATGTGAAGAAAAAATCAAAGTTGTTGCGAATATTCCTTACTATATAACATCTCCGATTATTGCGCATTTGTTAGGCGAAATAGACGATTTGGAGAACAAAAATAGAAATAAGATTATTGATATAATTTTGATGGTTCAAGAAGAAGTTGCAAGAAGAATTGTGGCGACAGAAAATAGCGCTTCTAAACAATATGGGCTTTTAACAATACTTTCTCAATTTTGGGCAGATTGCTCAATAATCAGGTTGGTCGGCAGACGCTCTTTTTATCCTGCGCCAAAAGTTAATTCTGCACTTGTATCTTTGAAAGTTAGAAAAGAGCCGCTTTTAAAATTGAGTGATTATAAACATTTTAGAAAAACTATCAAAGCTGCATTTTCTCAAAGAAGAAAGACTCTAAAGAATTGTCTTGTAGGTGCAGGTTTTGACAAAGAAAAAGTTGCTCAAGTAATTTCTCAAATGGGCTTGGATGAAAATATTCGAGGCGAAAAGCTCTCTATAGCGCAGTTTGGAAAGCTGTCAGAATTATTAAAAGCATAATTAAGGATTTAGGCATGCCAAGATATATAGCGATTACAGATATTCACGGAGAACTTAAGAAGCTGGAAAGTGTTTTATCTCAGATAGAAACGCGTCCGGATGATATTTTTGTTTTTATGGGTGATTATATAGATAGAGGACCGAATTCTAGAGGAGTTGTGGATAAAGTTTTGGAAGTTGGTGAAACGCACAAAGCAATTTATCTTATGGGGTCACACGAATATGCACTTTTGCATGCCAAACAGGATGATTATTATCAGTTTTTGTTTGACAATTATGGTGGACCTGCAACCGTTAGAAGCTATGGAAGTTTTGAAAATATTTTCAAAATTCATGGCGATTTTTACCAAAATTTGAAGTTTTATTATTTAACAGATAAATATTTGTTTGTCCATGCCGGTATCAATCCGGATTATTCTCTGGAAGAACAAGATGAAGTGGATTTGGTTTATATTAGAGGCAAGTTTATTTATTCAAAACACAAGTTACCGCAAAAAATTATATTTGGTCATACAGAGTTTGACGAGCCTTATATTGACGAAGACAAAATTTGCATTGATTTGGGCTGTGGTAAGTACCCAAACGCTCATTTGTGCGGTTTGATTTTAAACGAAGACGGAACAGAAGAGTTTGTTTATTCGTAAGAGAAAAATGAGGATTATTCCTCTGTTTATAAAATGTCTACGTGCGTAGCTCCAAATAATTGCGTCAATTCAGTAGTTTTACTGACGAGGCGGAGTTGGTAAGTTTTAAGCAATCTTGTAGTTTTTATCAAGCAGCCGACCAAATGTCTACGTGCGTAGCTCCAAATAATTGCGTCAATTCAGTAGTTTCACTGACGAGGCGGAGTTGGTAAGTTTTAAGTAATCTTGTAGTTTTTATCAAGCAGCCGAGCAAATGTCTACGTGCGTAGCACCAATATAAGCCATTTGGCTGGTTTTGTTAAAATGTAACTCGTAAAGGTATACAAAACCCCGTATAGTCTGTATAATTAGTATACAACTAGATTGGTGTATACCATATTGGTAGAAAAAAATTACAGTACTAGTCCTTTTTGTGAGTTCATAAAAGCTGTAATAGCTCGTAGAATAGATATATGGGTAATTATAAAAAGAAGTTTGGCAAACACTTACAGGATTTGCGCAAGAAACGCAATTATACACAATGGAAGCTTGCAGAGATTACGGGAATTGATTCTAAATACTTGAGTAGATTAGAGTCTGGTGCTTCGTCACCTTCTTTTGATATGTTGAAGAAACTTGCTGATGCTTTGGAAGTTGATATTGAGTTGTTATTTAGGTTTACTGATATCGAAACTCGTGAAGAATTAGAAAAAGAAATTTGTAAGAAAATTAAAGCAGCCGGTGTTGAGGACTTGAAATTAATTCTCAAGATTGTGAATGATGTAATCTTATAATTAATCTTTAATTCTCGTAGCATTTTAAACCCTTTTTTGTTATGATGTCGGTATGACTAAGTTTTTGTTAATTAGTGAGGATAGTGAAAAAGAGTGTATCTTAAGGGAGGTTTTCCCTACTGACGAAATTATTGTGTCTAGTGATAACACGATGATTTTTGATGTTTTGAAAGTGGAAGAGCCGGACATTGTTATTGTTGATGGTGATGTGAATGGACTTGATTTAAAGCCGCTTTGTCGAAAGATTAAACAATATCCTGTGGTTATAATTCTTATTTTAGGAGAGAAAGACCATACAAAAGATGTTATGCACAATGCGAACCTCTTTATAAAAACGCCGATTGACAAAAAGCTTTTGTTTGCAACTGTTGATTCCAGCTTAAGAACTCGACATGCGTTATTGAAGATGGCAAAATCGAACCAAGAATTGGCAAGGAGCTTGTATCAGTTGAATGTTCTATATAATACAAGTTCGCAACTGGCAGGTTCTTTGGATAAAGATAAACTTATCAAGATTATGATAGAGGGGATTGAGAAATCGCTTAATTTTGAATTATCTTGTACTCTTATTTTCCGCTCTGAACGAGAACCTGTGTTGATAATAAATTCACTCTATAAGGTATCGGATAGACTTCTGGAGGCTTTGAAACTTAGAGCTATATTGAGTTATAAGTCACTTCTTTCTGATCCGCCTATTGATATTAAAATCGGAAATTTGAAGATAGAAAAAAATATTAAACATAATATCCAAGAATATGACTTTTCTATTCTGAGATTTGATAATATGTTCGCGCCAATATCTTTGAATGATGAGTTTTTCGGGTTTACGGAAATTTATAGAGAAAAACCTTTTTCTACAGAGGATGCAACTTGTTTTCAAACGCTTGTTCAACAAGTTACAATACCATTGCAGAGTGCTTCTTTTACGCAAGAATTGAAGACAACAAACAGAAAGCTGCAAAAATTAGAACGTTTGAAATCCGAATTTATTTCGATTGTTTCTCACGAACTCAGAACACCTCTGACTGCAATCAAGAATGCTATGGATATTATACTTAGCGGCAAAGCCGGCGAGATGACTGAAAATATTGAAAAGTTCGTTTCTATGGGTAAAAGAAATGCGATAAGACTTTCCGGTATTATTAATGATTTGTTGGATATTTCTAAAATCGAAGCCGGAAAAATGGATTTCAAATTCGAACTTATTCATGTTGAGCCGGTAATTGAGTATGTAAAAAATAACCTTACGGAAGTTGCTAAAGAAAAGAATTTGAACATTAAATATACTTCATCCGGTGAAGATGTGGAAGTTTATGCCGATTCTAACAGATTGGAACAAGTACTAACGAACCTTGTTTCTAATGCAATAAAATTTACACCGGATGCGGGTACGATTGAGATAACTTCTAAAGTTGTTAATGCAAGAGAATTGCAGTATGACCATTGTTTTGAGGATGATATCAAAAGGCTTCAGGGCAATTATTTGCAGGTTTGTGTGGAAGACCATGGTATTGGTATTGAAAGAAAAGATTTAAACCATGTGTTTGATAAATTTGCACAGATAGAAAATTCTTTGTCACGAAAAGTTGGCGGTTCCGGTTTAGGTTTGCCGATTGCAAGACAGTTGATGGAATCTCATAATGGTGCTATTTGGTGTGATAGTGAAATTAATAAGGGCTCAAAATTCTATTTTGTAATTCCTATTGCAAATGATAAGAGTAATTTTTTGATGATTAGAAAACAGCTAGCGCAAAAGGCACGTTCTAACGGTTCTACGATTGCGGTTATCAAGATTAAATCAACAAACGAAGTTATTGAAAACTTGCTAAGAGAAAATAATTTATTAAACAAAACATATATGACAAATTCGCTTATAGAAAAAGAAGGTGCGATGACAACGCTATCATTGATTTTGGTTGATGGTGACAAGCCTTCTGCAGAATTTTTGAAAAAGAAAATAGATTCTGTAATCGAGCAGAATAAGAACTTGTACGGCGAATGTGATATAATGTATTCATACGATATTGAAGGAGATACACATGAAAAAGATACTTATAGTGGATGACGAACAAGACATCGTAGAAAGTCTTAAGTTTGTTCTGGAAGTTTCAGGTTATGTGTGTTACACAGCTTATAACGGTGAAGACGGACTAAGGCTTGCAAAAGAACTTGTGCCGGATTTGATTATCCTTGATGTAATGATGCCAAAAATCAACGGATATAAGATAAGCAGACTTCTTAAGTATGATAGCAAGTACAAAGATATTCCAATAATTATGGTTACAGCTCGTTCTCAATTGGAAGATAAAATGATTGGTGAAGAAACGGGAGTTAATGAATATATCACTAAACCGTTTGAGTTGGATGCGATTGTTAAGAAGGTAGAGGAATATTTAAAATAGGAGAGTGAATGGTGAAAAGCAAATAGTGAATGGCATTTCTACTCACAAATCACTTCTCACTATTCGCAAAAAGAATAATGGACACAGTAAACAACAAAACATTAGAAAAACTTAAATATGAGCTTGTGCGCGATGGAGTTGTTTCTTATGAAACACTGGAAAAAGCAGAAGAGCTTGCAAATGTTCAGAGGATTAATATTGGTCAAGCGCTGATTAATTCAGGAATTTTGGAAGAAAGTACACTTTTAAAGTTTTTGGAATCAAAGCTTCACATTCCTTGCGTTAACTTAGAGGATTATGAACCGGATCCAAAGTGTTTTAAGTTTGTAACTTTTGCTGATGCCAGACGTTATAGAATTATTCCGCTGTTCAAGATTGAAGATGTTTTGACTGTTGCGATGGCTGATCCTTTGGATTTATTTGCTATTGATAAAATTATTGAAACGGCGGAATGTTCTATTGAACCTGTTATTGCGACTGAAACAAGTATTATGAAAAAAATTGATGAATACTATAAAGTCGCAGATACGGTAGATAGTATAACTTTGACTTCTGAAGAGGATGAAGATTTTGACTGGACAGAGGAACTTCATAAGGAAGAAGCCGGTGAAGAGCATATCCAGCACGTAATCAGAGCAATTCTTAAACAAGCTATTATAGAAGATGTGCACGAACTTAACTTTGAGCAAGTTGAAGAGGGACTGAAAGTTGTGTTCAAGAAAAATGGAGAGCCATTTGATAAAGGTACTGTTCCGGCAATTTTGAATTCTGCTTTTGTTTCAAAATTAAAAACTCTATCAAATCTTGATGCTACAGTTTGTGAGATTCCACAACTTGGCAAATTATGTTTTAAGGTTGAAAATACGATGTTAATAGCATCTGTTTCATCTTTTCCTACAATTATGGGTGAAAGAATTTCGCTTAAAATATACAAACCTCCAATGAGTTTGGACAAAATTATTATAGACGAAAAGCAAAGAAGCATTATTACGCACGCTTTGAATAACCCTGGGATTATTCTTGTTTGCGGCTCACCATTGAGTGGTAAAACTCATTTGATTTATTCACTCCTTATAGAAGCTGCAAAATCGCAGAAAAATATTATGACAATAGAATCAATTGCCAAGTATGAACTCAAAGGAGTTAATCAGTGTGAATTGAACGAAAATATCGGATTCAATATGGATAAGGCGCTTAGATATGTAGAATTTCAATCTCCTGATACTATTTATTTGGAAGGGGTTAAGACGCGTGATGCGTTCGAATTCTTGTCAGAATTGTTTTATAGCGATAAAACTGTTATTACTGAATTTATGGCTAATAATATGACAGATTTAAGACAAAAGCTGGCGTTTGAAGATTTCCAATCCTTCAAAACTTTGATTTCTTGTTTAATATTTATTCACTCTCGCGATAGCGTAGAAGTGTTTGATAAAGAAACTCTGCAAAAGTATTTGGCTTAGAGCTATTAATCTTGAGATGTATATATAGTTTTTTTATTTTTATCTAAATTCATTAGGTTGGAATTTTGTAAAGTTGTTCAAATATCCGCCAATTGGAAGCATTGTATCAGTTCTATCATACATTTCTTGAGGCATCATTCTTGCTTTTTCTTGAGCTTCAATTCTTGCATTATAATCACTGTTTTGTTGATATTGTTTAACTTTCAATTGTTGATAGCAACTTAATTTTTGGTCGATATCATTCATTGCACGGCATTCTTCAATACCGTTTTCAAATTCTACTCTTCTTTTGTACCAATATGCAGATGTTTCATTAAACTTGCCTAAACCTTTTGGTTCAGGTGCGTCAACAAAGTTTGATGGAACAAAATCTTTCCATTGTGGTTCGTTGATTCCGTCTAGTTGAACTGTTTCTTCTGCAATTACAGCAGAAAATGGAATGATTAAAGCTAATAATATAAAAGTTCTTAGAATCTTTTTCATCAAATTTTCCTTTTTTTAAATTATATCATATCTATCTGAAATCAGCTATATGTAAGAATACTTTTACACAGAATCCGTATTCTTCGTTTGAATATAATCTGATTTCTCCATTCATAGCTTCGACTAAGCCTTTAACGATAAATAGTCCAAGTCCAGTTCCTCTGGTCGTTCTTGTAGTTGAATCATCAACTCGTGTAAATTTGTCGAACAAGGTTTTTAGTTTTTCTCTCGGAATTACATCATAATCATTTTGAACACTCACAACAAGCATGTCTTCTTGAATTTCATAATCTAATGTTATTGGAGAATTTTCTTTAGAATACTTAATTGCATTCTCAATAAGGTTTACAAAAACTTGTTCAATTCTATCATTGTCTGCTAAAACTTCTATGTTACAATCTTCCAGATTATTTATAATTTCTTTATGTGCATCATTTTTGATAAGTAAAATAGAGTTTTCAATAACAGTATTTATAGGAATATTGCTTATATTTACATTTAATCTTGCACCTTCAATATCGGGGATAACAAGCAAATCTTCAATCATTCTTCTTAATCTTTCTGATTGTTTTTTGATAATTTTTAGAGATTTTTGCTTCGTAGCTTCGTCAATTTGGATATCTTGTCTAAGAAGTCTTGAAGTATAGCCCAAAATACTTGTTAAAGGTGTTCTAAATTCGTGGCTCACTGTATCAATCATATTTGAGCGGAATTCGTTAACCTGTTTTAGCTCTTTGTTCTTTTTCTTTAATTGAATGTAAGATTTATGAATTTGGTTAACCATTCGATTAAATTCTGTTCCAAGGAATACAATTTCAAAAGGTGTGAAAATATTTGTCAGCAATCTTATTCTACGTTCATAGTTTCCTTTTGATATTGCGATGATTGCTTTGAAAAGCTGACGGATATTGATATACAAATATGATGTGTATAAACCTACTACAAAGAATACAGTAAGCATAGTAAGCAATATCGAAACAATGATTTTATCGCGGTTATAGTCAATGGCATGCTTGGTTATTGCTTTTGTTGTATTAACGATGATTAAAACATCCGGATTGGTCTTTTTTAAATATACAAGTGGTTGATTTTTTGTATTGCCATAAATAACTGCTTTATTATTTTCAAGTTTTTTAGGTAGTTGAGAAACGCTTCTATTATAACCTTCGTTTGTATAATTACTTGAGGCAACCAAGTTATTGTCTACAATTACGTATATTTGTCGTTTATCATCGTTTAAAGTTTTGAATAGATTTTTTTTCAGGCTGTTTAAATCCAGTACTGCAACTAATATTCTGTTATCTTTAAGTGTGCGAGTGAATACGGCATAATCATCTTCAATGCTATATGCTTTGTATTTTTCAAGTTGGTTATCTTTAACAACGGTAAGTTCTTTGTACAAAGGTAATTCTTTTAATAAAGAATCTAAATATTTTTGTTCTTGTTCCGGAGATTTATAATATTCTAAAGTCGTGATAATTTGTGCAAGTTCGTTATTAATTGAGTGTTCAAATACATCAACTTCTTCTGATACAATATTTGCAACCATTGTTGCTGCAGAGCGTAACTGCGCCCTATTTGACTGCTGGTTGATATTACTAATAATAATACCGCTCACAGTCATCGGAATAAGTACCGCAAAAAATATTACTATAATTATTTGTTCTGCTATTTTTAATCTTCTTTTGCTAAAAAATTGTACCAATTTAATCTCACATCAATTTGTATTATTTTTCCCCAAATGGAGTTAACTTATATCCAACATTTGTAACAGTATGTAAGTACTTAGGATTTTTAGAATCCGGTTCGATTTTATTTCTTAAAGCTCCAACGTGAACTCTCAACATTCTAACATCCTCGTCACTACTGTATCCCCAAACTTCTTCCAGAAGTGTTGCAAGAGTTACAGGTTTATTGAAATGCTGCATTAAGCAATAAAGAATTTCAAATTCTGTAGGTGTAAGTTTCATCCTTTTGTTAAGAATAATTGTTTCCAAAGTATCCGGCAGAATTTCAATCTCACCAACCTCTAATATTTCATTAGAAGTTAAAGTTTCTTCTTGTGGTTGGTTACGTCTTAGTAGTACTCTAATTCTTAGTAGAACTTCTTGTATATCAAATGGTTTTACCAAATAATCATCTGCGCCACTATCAAAACCACTTGTCTTATCGCCGATTGTTCCTTTTGCAGTTAGCATTAAGATTGGAACATTAATTTTTGCCTGACGAATATTTTTGCAAACGTCAAAACCGTTCATTTTTGGCATCATTACATCAAGCAAAATTAAATCATATTTGTTATTGAGAGCTTTGTTTAAACCTTCCATTCCGTCAGATGCGGTGTCAACAAAATAACCGCTTGATGAAATATCGAATTCCAACAAATCTCTGATTTCTGTATCGTCGTCAACTATTAATATTCTTTTCTTTTCAAGCATAATTACCTTCCAAATACAGGTGGTGGCTGAATATATAGAGGTTTCAGCTTTCTCCAATTTGTTTCATCTTTAGTTAAACCAATTTTTGCAAGAATTTCACCAATTGGATAATCTCCTTGTTGATAAGAAATTGCGCTTTCGGCATTTTGAGCCAATCTTTCTAATAAACTATCATCAGTAATGACTTTTCTGCCTTTTACAAGTTCATCAACTTTTTCTAATTCTACCGCGCCTAATATTTTCCCATCAAAAACATAAGCTTTGTTTTTTCTTGCATCCAATGCTACTAAATCTTGACCACCAAGGATTTTAGATAAAATTTCAAGTGATGAAACTCCAACAGCTTTGATATCAAGCTGTTGCGCCAACACTCTTGCAACAGTTGTGCAAGCTCTAATTCCGGTAAAACTTCCGGGACCGATATCTGTTACAATCATATCAATGTCTTTAGGAGTCAAATTTTGACTTTTCAGAACGCTTACGATTGTTGATATCAAATATGCAGAATGATAATTTTTGCCGTCTGACAAAATTGTTTCACTCTTGAGAATTTTCTCGTCTTCTGCAAGTGTTATGTATGTTTTATCTAGGCATGTGTCAAAAGCCAATATTTTCAATTTTTTAATCCTTCTATAACTTTTTTGTCTTTTTTGCCAATAGCTTTGAATTCATAAATTCTGCTATCGTCATCATCGTACGTTACATTAATTTCAATTCTTTCAAATGGAAGTTCACCTTGAGAAAATTCTGCCCATTCTACAAAAGTAATTTTTCTGCCTGCAGAATATTCTCTAAGTTCATCTGTAATAGTTTTGATGCCGGTGTTTTCAAGCCTGTATAAATCAAAATGATAAACTGGAATGGAAGCGCTGTGGTATTCGTTTAGGATAACAAAACTCGGGCTTGTAACTTTTTCTTTGATTCCAAGAGCTTCTGCAACCAGTTTTACAAATGCAGTTTTTCCGGCTCCAATTTCGCCAAATAAATTAACAAAACAGCCTTCGTCCTTAACAAGGTTTGCAAATTTGTAAGCTAGTTTTTTAGTATCTTCTAGTGTTTTGCATTTTTCTCTATACATACCCTGTTCCTTCCGCTTTCTTTTGCTTCATATAAAGCTTTGTCTGCATTCTTGAATAATTCTTCGCCTGTAAGAGTTGGCTCAAACTCGGCTAAACCCATACTTATTGTCACATTTATATTTTTTTTGTCAATAGGAATTGAAGTTTCTTCTACTGCTTTTCTTAAACGTTCACCAACAATTTGTGCTTCTTCAATATGAGTATAAGGCAAGAGTACTGCAAATTCTTCTCCGCCGTATCTTGCAGGAATATCAGACTCTCTCAAATGCTCTTTAATAATTGCAGCTACAGTACGCAAAACCGTATCACCGCTTGCGTGCCCATAAGTATCGTTTACTTTCTTGAAAAAGTCGATGTCAATCATCATTGCGCATAAAGGATTTTTCTGACGTTTTGTTGTTGCGATTTCTTGTTTCAAACGTGTTTCAAATTGACGTCTGTTATTCAGATTTGTCAAAGCATCCAATGTCGCATATTGCAAAACTTTAGAATATGTGTTCGCTCTATTTATCGTAATTGCAGACTGAGTTGTAAGTTGCTCAAGATAACTGATATCACGTTTAGAAAGTTTGTCTAATGTGCTTCTTGCTACAATACATCCACTGATTTCACCTTCTGTAAGAAGAGGAAATGCGCCGATTTTATCGTTATTCGTTAAGATATAATTGTCTTTTGGATTTAATTGTTTAAGAGCTTCGTAAATTCTTTCATCTTTGCAAGCCTTTGGCCATACGAGTTTGAATTCGTTATCTTGTTTTAAGAAAACATAAATCAAATGGTCTGATATAAATCTGTCAAGCATTTCGCCAATCAAAGGCACGATGTAATTTAATTCGTACTGCGTTTCTATAATTTTGGCAATGTTTTTCATAGAATCATGAAAATCCACATTAATTTTTGATTGTTCATTTAAGACGATATTTTGTAGTTTTAAAGAAATTTGTGAGCCAAAAATTTTCATCATAAACAAAAATTCTGTATCAATGGAACTTCCTTCTTCAAATTCAATTTCAATAACACCAAATTCACTACCGGACTTTAAAATCGGAATGTACAAAGATTGAATTCCAAATGTTATTTCGCCAATAACTGATGGAAGTTTGAAAGCTTTAGAATTTATTATAAAATCTTCGCCTTTGATTTTTTCAAAAGTATTATAAATTTCAGAATCGTCTTCTATAACGCTCCAATCAGTAACACAGTTTCTTATCGTTCCTGTAACACTATCAAATACATATAGAGAAAGAGTTTTTGCAGGTGCAATTTCTTTTAATAAGTTCTCTATCTGGCTTGCAAGACCGCAAGTATCTACGTCTTTTTCAAGTATATTTGCAACTTTTATCAAAAAATGAAAATTCTTATTATCCATTAATACTCATTTCCCTCATCAAATTCTTTAAAGAAATCAAAACCGGCACAGCTTTGGAAATTTTTAATAATAGCTTTGTCGAATTCTTCGTCCGGTACAATTTTTCCGTTCACATATGTGTAACCTACATTTCCAACAGGCTCATCAGTAAGTTTTTGTGTGTAATATTCATCACTTGTTATAAATTTTCTTGTAGCATCATTAAGCAAATTGAAAATATACGTAGATTCTAATGTTGTAGATTGTGGTTCTTCCAAAATGAGTATTGCAGCCTTGTGAAGCTCTGTTATAGAATCTCTATGTCTGTTTAGCTGTCTTAAAAGTACTGCTAAATTATAATGTGAATCAAACTTCATTGGTTCAAGCTTGATTGCTTTGCAATAATCTAGCCCAGCTTCTCTGTATTCACCTCTCAAGTGATGTGCGACAGCTCTATTGTAATAGATGTCATAGTTCTTTTTTAGAAATCTTAAAGAGCTTGTATAAGCTTCGATTGCATCACCTAAATATGTGTAAACTAAATATCTTTTATCAAGAGGCAGATACATTGCTTTTTGTTTGTAAGCTACACCTTTGTTATAATATGCAAGTCCTCTGTTCGCACGGATACTTTTAACATTGCTATAAACAAAAGGTATCCATAATTTTAATAATTTGATTTGAGTGATTGTGTCAAATTGCTCAATTGCTTCATCAAAAAATCCTAAATCTTCTGAATATACAATGCCCAAATTCATTCTTGCCAAAACAAATTTAGGATTATATTGGATGGCTTTTTCGTAAGCGTCAACTGCTGAAAAATAATCTTCATAAACTGCATAAATATTACCAAGGTTAAACCAAGCTTCGTAGTGTTCTGGATATAGTTTTAGTCCTTCGTTATAATATTCAAGAGTCTTTGCCATGTTATCTTGTGAATATGCTTGATCGCCTCTGTATATCAAGTACATACCCTTAACTTTCATTGCTTGTTTTTCTATCCAGCCCCAGAAGAAAAAGCCCAGCAAAGCGATTAAACATATAAGGATAACAAGTGTAACTTTAGAAAATAATTTTCGTAAAATACGTTTCATACGAGATAATTATAACACAAATGTGAAGGGCTTAGGTAGTGTGTATGTGAGTTGAAAGTTGAAAATTGAAAGTGGAAAGTTGTATTAAAAATTCTAGAGTGTAAATTTGTTTAATGGACGCAATATTGACTACATGCAAAATTCGTTACAAAACTTAATCAGGTTTTAAATCATGAAAACATGGGCGGAGCATGGGTTTGTCATGTGTTCAAGCTCTGAAACCATGTAGGCGTACGCAATTAGCATGGCTGCAAACAAGATTTATCAATAGACTTGCAGGTTTGCAATAGTTTTAAGAAAACGTTACAATTGCCCAAAAGTGGGTTGTAAATGCGCTCTTAATCAATATAATAGAAATATGTTAAGGAGTTTTGGGGATTTCCTTAATTTAACAATCAGATAATCACAAATAAATCAAGTTATATTTTGGGGAGGAATAAGTGTTCAAGAGTCGTGATATGGGGAGAGCAATTGCCGTAAAGAGATGGACTCCGACGGCATTAGAATGTTACAAAAGAGGGTGTGTTTGCGAAGGTTGTTTTTATAGTGACTTTTTTAGCGCAACTGCTCAAAAATGTCAAATGAAAGCTGCTGTATTAGAGCTTGTTAGAACAATCGGTGCACCTAACGTTGAACTTCCGCAGATTATTGAGGGATAGTTATTTCGTTTAGAAAAAAGTTTTTATGCCGCAAGGAAAGATTTTTCTAAGCGGCATTTTGATAGTTTATTCTATAAGCCCTTCGCATAAAACAAATCTGCCCAAAATTTCAACATCGCAATAATGTTTAAGTGAATCTACTAGGCATTTATTTTGGCAGAAACCACCGGAAAGATAAATTTTTTCAGGCTTTTTGCAAAAATTCCATGCATTGAATGCAATACCGTGGACAAATTTTGATACGGCTTCAGATGGTTTTATTCCGGATGATATTGAGTCCATTATTTTTTCCATTCCGAATATACCGCACGTTACAGCAAACTTTTCTGAATTAAACTCTAAATCTTCCGGCTTTAGGTTATAAAATTTAAGCAACATTTCAACTGTTGCTCCGGTAGAGCTAGCGCAAGATGTATTCCAATCCATATCGTGGAATTTACCCTTTCTAAATTTTATCCACTTCGCATCACGGCTGCCTAAATCCAGTATGGTTGCTTCGCTGGCGTTTGCAATTTCTGTAAGCTTTTTTGCGCCTTGAGCGAGTGCAATAATTTCATTTTCACTAGCGTTTGCCATATGACCGCAGGAATGGTCTGGAGTTATCTTTAGAGATTTGATTATTGCAGAAGGCAGGATATAATAAAATTTATTGCTTTCATACTTTATTAAGAACTCTTCTGTAAAAAGTTCTTGGTCTGTGATTATTTTTGAGTATGTTGTTCCGGCATCTAAATATATCATTGTTCTCGACTTGAAAATTTCTTAAAATGAGTTAAAATAAGAATACAGGCAAGGGTAATGCGAATACCCTTACCCACCCATTAACGGGTTTTGATTGTGAGAATTAGTATTATTAATAATGCTAATTCTCTTGCATTGACTTCAATCAACATTTTTACCTCCTTTCCAATGTTGTTGAAACCGAGTTAAAAAGTTTAAGAAATCTTTAGCCTGTATTCTATTTTTAATGTTCTATATTTATTATACTTAAAACACTTTGGATTTATAAACATATTATAAACCAGAGGGTTGAAAATTGTTATCAATCGGTTATAATAAAAGAGTAGGGAGAGGTCGAAAGACCTCTTGTTCAACCCCTACAATATGCATGCAATAGCAAGTAATAAATGCCCTATGAGCGTAAGGGCATTTTTTACTATTACAAGCATTTCTTGTTTTGTCATAGCATCCTCCTTTCTCTACACCTTTACACAACAGAAGAATGTCGTGTATGAATAAAGGATTTTGCCATCAAGGAATTGCCCTGCGAGATGATGATATCATAAAACTAAAAAGAAAATATAATAAATAATTTCACAGTAGCAATCTTTTTCTGATTGTACTAAAATTTATCTATGGAAAAGTTAGAAAAATATTATAATCAAATAAAAAACTCACCGGTATTTTTAGGCATGAGTGATGATGAGCTCAAAGGGTTGTTGGAATGTTTTGGGGCTCGTATACGTAAGTTTGAAAAAGAAGAAATGATTATTCGTCAGGGAGATGTTATTTCTAATATTTATCTTATTCTTGATGGCGAAGTTAATATTGAAAAGGATTCTTATTGGGGCAGAAGAATTATCATCTCAAGGCTTGGTAAAAATGATAATCTTGCGCTTTCTTTTGTTGGTTCAAAAGACGTTGAATCAAGTGTCGATGCAATTACAGTTAAAGATACTACTGTATTAGTTTTGAGATACGAAAAATGTACTTCTATGTGCCAAAACGCTTGTACAAGACACAAGGTTTTAATTAATAATCTTTTCCGGATTCTTTCTAAGGAGAATATTGAACTTATCCAAAAAATCGAAAATGTTTCTCAAAAAACTATTAGAGATAAATTGCTGACGTATCTTTCAAATGAAGCTCAAAGACAGCATTCAAACAGTTTTGACATTCATTTCAATCGTCAAGATTTGGCTGATTATTTGAATGTTGATAGAAGTGCTATGAGTTTTGAATTATCCAAGCTTCAAAAAGAAGGTTTGATTGAGTATAATAAAAATCATTTTGAATTGTTATAGTTTATTCTTTCTCTGTATAGGCGTTACTGTTCGGTAAAAATATTATTTTTCTATCAACAAAAAATACTCCCTTCTCTAAATTCTTTAATTGTAGTAAAATGTTATTGTAAATTTAGGAAGGTTATTAATATGATTAACAAACTTATTAAAGAAGACACGAAGATGTTTTTAACCGGAAACGAAGTACTTGCCTATGCGGCGAATTCGGCAGAAGCTGAATTTATGTACGGTTATCCGATTACACCTCAAAACGAAATTATGCACACTTGGTGCAAATTGCTGCCAAAAACTGGTGCAGGATTTTTGCAGACTGAAGATGAGATTTCTGCCGGATTCTCAACCATTGGCGGTATTTTAGCCGGAAAAAGAGCTTTTACAGCTACAGCCGGTCCTGGTAATGTAATTATGCAAGATGCTCAATCAATGGCGGAAATGATGAGAATTCCGTTTGTTTGTGCTGTTATGCAGAGAGGTGGACCTTCCACTGCAACTGTTATTTATGCTCAGCAAGAAACAAGATTAACTTGTTTTGGCGGTAATGGTGAAGGTTTCAGAATTGTATATTCTACAGCGGGCCACCAAGATTTGTATGATTACATGATTAAAGCATTCAATACAGCTTGGAAATACAGATTCCCAACTTACGTTTTAGCTGATGGTTATCAAGGTAAGATGAGAGAACCTGTAATGCTTTATGACCCTGCTTCTCGTGGAATTACCATGGTTCCGACTGAAAAAGCTTTGTTAGGCGAGGGTCAAATCGGAGTTGACAGAAAATCTGCTCACTTAAGAAACACTTATAACATGGAAGAAGAACTTATGAATGTTCTTGAAGGTTATAAATCAGATTATGAAAAAATGTCTGAAGAAGTTCAAGAATGGGAAGAATACAAAGCTGAAGATGCTGAAATTCTTGTAATTGCTCACGGTATTGTAGCTCGTTCAGCAAGAACTGCAATTGATGAGCTTAGAGAAAAAGGTATCAAGGCAGGTTTATTCAGACCAATTACAATCAGACCACTTGCTGTTAAGCCATTAAGAGCAGCTGTAAGCAGAGCAAAACAAATTCTGTTCACAGAATCTGCAAACGGTCAACTTGCTCAAATGGTATTAGAAAAACTTTACGGACTAAACACACCTTACGAAACACTATTCAAAATGGGTGTTGGCGTTACAGGTGATGATATTGTTAGTAAGGTTGAAGGAATGCTTGTGAATGCGTAACTGCTTAAGTCGTTAGGTCATTAAGTCGTTAAGACGTTAAGTTCATATTAAGAATTTTAATGTTAAATGCGATAGAAGGTTTAGTTTTGTTACATATAAAAGACTTAGCGACAATATATAAAGTCAAAATAGTTGGAGAGTCGTTAGTACAACTAAAATGAACTTAACGACTTAATGACTTCAAGACTTAACGACTCACTAAAAAGGAGATAAATATGTCAGAAATATTAACCTTGCCACCAAACCTTCCAAAATCACAGAATGCGGAAGTCGGTGCGAGTAAATTTTGTCCAGGATGTGGACATGGTATAACTTTAAAAGCTTTAGAAACAGCAATAGATGAACTTGGTATCCAACAAAAGACTGTTTTTGGATGTGATATCGGATGTTCACTTCTTGCGTGGAATTATTTGGATGTTGATACTGTTCAAACTCACCACGGAAGAACAACTCCGGTTATCTATGGTTTTACAAGAGCTAATCCTGATGCTATTGGTATTGCATACATGGGTGACGGCGGTGGACTTGCTATCGGGTCTCAACACCTTGTAAATGCTTCTGTTAGAGGTGAAAGGATGATGATTGTTGTAGTTAATAATACTAACTATGGTATGACAGGTGGTCAAATGTCACCTACAACTATGCCTGGTCAAAAAACAGAAACAACACCTTACGGAAGAGATTGCTCTGTAACCGGTAAACCTGCAAAAGGTGCTGAAATGGTTGCTGCAATTGCAGATCCTACAAAATCTTTTGTAGCTCGTTCAACTGTTTCAAACTTCATGAAACTTAAACAAACATTTGTAAAAGGTTTAAAAAATGTTGAAAACGGTGGTTTCTCATTTGTAGAAGTTTTATCAATTTGTCCTCTAAACTGGAGAACAAATAACGTCGATACATTCGGAAGACTTCAACAAATGGAAGAATTCTTTGAAGTTAAAGAGTTTTTGAATCCGGAAGGATAGAACATTTAAGAGTCTTTAAGTCGTTGTGTCTTTAAGTCGTTGAGTTCGTATTAAGAATTTTGATATTGAATGCGATAGAAGATTTGATAGTATACAAAAGACTTAGCGAATACAAGAAGATTTAACAAGTCAAAACTACAATAATAATTAAAATGAACTTAACGTCTTAACGACTTTATGACCTAACGACTTAAGTAAAAAGGAGATAAAAATGTCTAGAACAAAAATAGTTTTAGCCGGAGAAGGCGGGCAAGGTGTGCAATCTATTGCAAAAATCCTTGTTGAAGCTGGTTATGAAGCCGGTAAACAAGTTTTATATATTCCAAACTTTGGTGTAGAACAAAGAGGTGGCGTTTCAATCGCTTTCTGCCAAATCGCTGATGAAAGAATCGGAGAACCAAGATTTGCAAAAGGCGATATAATCATTATGCTTTCAGATAGAGCAATTGACAGATGCGAAGCTTATGTAAGCGAAAATTCTACAGTTGTATATGATACATCTGTTTGTACAAAGAAACCACAAGTTAAATGCAAACAAGTAATTGGTGTTGATGCTAATAAAATTGCGAACGAAAAACTTAGTGCAAGAGTATTTAATATCATTATCTTGGGTGTTCTTTTAGCAGCAACTAATGTTTTGAAACTTGATGATATTAAAAATGCTATGGAAATGGCACTTGGTAAAAAATTCACTGCCAAACCAGAATTGAGAGAATTAAATTATAAAGCTCTTGAGATGGGAATGGAATTGGTGAATAATCAAGTGGTTGCTTAGAAAATTTGAATGTTAAGTTGATAAGTTGAATTGTTGAAGAGTTTGTATAGTTCGCAGATGCTCACAAATTTTATTTATGACCGAAGGGAATTATCTGAACCTTTCCACTTCTCCACTATTCAACCCTTCAACTTATATAGAAAGGATTAATCATAATGGATAAAAAAGAATATCACGGCTATAAAATCGAAGGCGTTGGTAAAGGTAAAGCAGATTATTATGTTTATACCGATTTGTGTAAAGGCTGCGGACTTTGTATTGCAAAATGCCCTATGAATAAAGCTGGCAAAAAATGCTTGGATTGGTCAAAAGAAGTAGGCTTATATCAAACACCTGCAGTTGCACCTGATCCGGAAGTTTGTATTGCTTGTGGAGCTTGTGCTCTAACTTGTCCTGATAGTGCAATTAGAATTGAACGCAAGCCTGCAAGCTAACCATAAAATAAAAATTTTTTAGAGAAACACTTTTGGTTTATGAACCGGAAGTGTTTTCTTTTCCCCTGTAACCAATGCCGGCTCTGTAACCTGAGATTGCGTAAAGAATTGGTAAAGCCGGCTCAATCCACTTTAATCCGGACATTACGGCAACTGTTGCAATGTCATCTGTGTGTAAACAAATATCCAAGGCTTCGGGTTTGCGTTTTTTGTCATCATTATCTTTAAAGCAGCGATTGATAAAATGCTTGCCTATGTAATTTGCAATCTTGCTGCCGCCAATTACACCGGTTAAGATAATTCCGCTAACCATTCCTAAAGCTCTGGCAGACTTTGATTTTATGTTACATTTTTCTAATATGCCGAGTGCAGCTCCCGCTCCGATATTGCAGAGGAAAATATTGGCGAGATATTGGTACGCTCCTTCTTTAATTTTGTTTGGAATTTTAGCTTTATAATCAGAGTCAGTGAGCTTATCGCCTGCAATTCCTCCTGCAATACCACCAAGAACAGGTATTAGACCGTATACTGAAAGTCTGCCGATTTCTGAAAAAATATCATTTGATGTTATGTTTTCCGGTTCCGGTATAAGCTCCTTGAAAAGAGCTTTGCCATCAGCAGTTTTTAATCCTTCAGAAAGTTGCTTAATTTCTTTTATGCTTAGAATGTTTGATTTTGCTTTTTCTAGAATTTTACCGGTTTTTTCTTGGGTTGGATTGTTTGATAAAAATGTATCTATGATTTTTGTATTCTTTTTTGTGAGTTCGGTATTGCTGACAAATTTGGGGGCGGTTCGGAATATTTTTGAACTTATTTTTGGCGCATAAAGAGAAGACACTACCGCCCCAAACATCGTCAGTCCTGTCTGAATCGTTTTTCTTTTTCGATTTTCAACAGGTGTATTATTACTTTCCTTTAATACAATATATCCAGCACCTGTGCTTAAGGCAGCTGGCACTGTTTTTGTGAAATTGTTTACCAGCCTTGGCTGGTCAAGGAATTTACCAAAATGTTTTATTGTTCTCATGTTCGGACAACCTAACAAACTTATTAAAAATATAGTAAGGCAAACCTTACATTTTGTCAAGAGTCATACGGATAGAAAGAAAAAA
>CABQIM010000012.1 GCA_902464375.1 uncultured bacterium
AATTCAGATTTACTAAATCTTTCTCAAAATTATGGATATGAAAAAATGTTTGTAAGCGCTAATCCAGAGGGTTTTGTTGAAAATTCCGAAATTTTTTATTCTGTAAAAAATAAACCTGAAATAATTTTAAATTAAACTAGCAAATTTATTTTTTTCAGGTTTTAGTATAATCAAAACTAATGTATTATACTTTAAAAGGAGTGTGTGTATGAATAATACAATCAACAATAACGTTAACTTTACAGCAAATCTTAATACTTGCACTAGAGGCAGCAAGCAAAAATGGAGTAAGATTGCAACGACATTTGCTGAGAAAACAGCGAGATTTCCAAACGATGATCTTTTAGTAAAAGGTTCTTTCTCTGATGGACTAGAACTCGGTTTAAACAAAGATAACTCTATTTTAACAACATTAAAACTTTCCAAAGGAACTTCCAAAAAATTATCAAAATTGTCACCAGAATCAATCGCTGATAAAATCAAGACAGTTTTTAATGTTCTAAAACAAGAACAGCGCTCAATTGAAAAAGCAGAAAAATTTGCTAAAGATTTAAAACTTTGCACAAATGACGTTCCTGTAAAAACTCAAAATAAATATTGGCAAGCTGTAAATGGTGCAATTACAAAACAAAAAGAAGCAACCCTTGCAAAAGACTCTATTTTAAAGAATGCTATATAGCCATACAAATACATCTTTCAAAACAAGAAGCGCATACTATTTTAAGGTATGCGCTTCTTAATTATTATTTTAATTTTATGCTCTTGAAAAAACTTCTACATCTATATTATCAAACGTATTATTAAAGAAATACGCAGATGATGCGACCATAGAAGCATTATCCGTACAATATTTCATAATTGGAGCATAAACATCATAACCTTCGTCTTTCAAGCTGAATATTTTTTTACGAATTTCTGAATTTGCAGCAACTCCACCAGCTAAAATAACTTGTTTGTATCCGGTTTCTTCCAATGCGTGTTTTACTTTTTTAAACAGAGTTGACGAAACACACTCTTGAAAACTAGCACATATATCATTAACAGGCATTTCTTGACCATCAAAACTTTTAACAAGTCTTAATACTGCAGTTTTAAGTCCGCTAAAGCTAAAGTCATATCCACCGACTCTTGCTTCAGGAAGTTTAAATGCGTGAGGATTCCCTTCTTGAGCCAACTTGTCAAGTTTTGGTCCTCCTGGATAAGGCAAACCTATTAAACGTGCAACTTTGTCATATGCTTCGCCCACAGCATCATCAATAGTTTCGCCGATGATTTCCATATCAGAATATGAACTTACTTTAATAATCTGAGTATGTCCACCACTTACTAAAAGTGCAATAAATGGCGGTTTCAATTCTGTATCAATAAAATTAGCTGCCAAATGCGCATTCAGGTGATTTACACCAATAAAAGGCTTATCATAGGCTAAAGCCAAAGTTTTTGCTGCATTTAAGCCAACTAACAAACATCCGACAAGCCCAGGACCTACTGTTCCGGCAAAAGCAGTTATATCTTCGCCCTTTAAACCGGCTTGTTTAAATGCCTCATCTATAACAACATTAATTGCTTCCAAGTGTTCACGAGCTGCAATTTCAGGAATAACTCCGCCAAATTCTTCATGAATTTTAATTTGAGAAGCTACGACATTGGCTAAAACTTCTCGACCACCTTTTACAATAGCACAAGCTGTTTCGTCACAACTTGACTCAATTGCCATAATTACTGAATTTTCATCTAATGTAACAGGTTTGTTACTGAATAATGTATTTTTTATTTTGTTCATAGTAGCATTATAGTACAAATGAATAATAAGTAAACAAATTTAAGCACCTTCCCTTGTTAGGGAAGGGTAGGGATGGGTATCAATTCCGATAGAAACTATACCCCTCCCGCATCTGTAAGGTTCAAACTAGTTTCACCAACAGCTGCGACCTCCCTAACAAGTGAGGCATCAAAATTACAAATCAAAGTAGGTAAAAGATGAAATTTTTAGATAAAGCAAAAATAAGAGTAATATCAGGTCATGGCGGTAACGGAATGGTTGCTTGGCGTCGAGAAAAATATGTTGATAAGGGCGGACCTGCCGGTGGTGACGGTGGACGTGGCGGTGATATTTATTTTGTTGCAGACGAAAATATGTCTACTCTTTTAGATTTCAAAATTAAATCAGTTTTCAAAGCACCTTCCGGAGAAAATGGCGGTATTAAAGGTATGCACGGTGCTTGTGCAAAAGATTTGTACTTAAAAGTTCCAATGGGAACAATTGTTAGAGATACAAAAACCGGCAAGATAATTGCAGATTTAACAGAAAACGAACAACAAGTACTTATCGCAAAAGGCGGACGCGGTGGTCGTGGCAATGCAAGATTTGCAACTGCTCAAAAACGAGCTCCGCAATTTTGTGAACCTGGGGAACCTGGAATCGAAAGAGTCTTAGAACTAGAACTTAAACTAATTGCTGATATTGGACTTTTAGGTATGCCAAATGCCGGAAAATCAACTTTCATAAGTGCAGTAAGTTCAGCAAGACCAAAGATTGCGGATTATCCGTTTACAACACTAGTTCCAAACTTAGGTGTAGTAAAAAAGGCTGATGGCGGTTCTTATGTTATAGCTGATATTCCAGGGCTTATTGAAGGCGCTTCAGAAGGTGTTGGTTTAGGGCACGAATTTCTACGTCACGTAGAGCGTTGCAGATTCTTAATCCACATAGTTGATGTGACAGCAGAAAATCCTGTTGAAAATTATAAAATTATCAATAATGAACTAAAGAAACATTCAGAGGGATTGGGTAATCTTTATCAAATACTTGTTTTGAATAAAATTGATTCTATTTTAGAAGAAGATTTGGAAAATTTAAAAGCAGAATTCAAGGCTTTAGCAAAAGATATTTTCTGTATTTCAGCCGTTACGAAACAAGGTGTGGACGAACTGTTGTACTTTGTATCCAAAAAGGTTGATGAAATTCCTAAACCGGAATTCGACATTGATATAGAAGAAGACTTAGGAGCGTTTGATAATGACGACAGCGCTTTTGAAGTTAACAAAGTCGCAAAAGATGTTTACATAATATCAGGCGGAAAGATTAACAGACTTGCAAAAGTTACAGATGCAAGAAATACAGAGCAAGTTGTAAGACTTCAAAATATAATGAAGGGAATGGGAGTTTTTGAAAAACTTCATGAATATGGACTCAAAAATGGTGATACCGTTATCTTAGGTCATTTAGAACTCGGATATTATGATGATGAAATTTGGGGCGAAGGGAGCAAAATTTAAAATAAAACACATACAAAAAAGGAGTTAATTATAATGAAAGTATTGTTGAAATCATTTATACCTGTTATTGCAGCAGGAAGCTTAATTACTTCATCTTGTAAACCACAATCAAACACAAATTCTATACAAACTGCAACTGAAAACTGTTTAAAACAAGCCGATTTGGACTCAGCTGCTTATAGAAATATTTTTAATTCAACAATCGCAGCAAAAGATTCTGATAAGATTGAACAATTCAACAGAGTAGCTGCTGATATGAAATCTACTTTTAACGAAATTGATAGAATTTTAACTGATGAAGGAATTTCTTCTAAAGAATATAAAATGGAAAACTTTAAATTAGCTAATGATGTTGATACGAGTCGTGTTTATCAACATTTTGCAGATAGTTGGATGTACAAAAATTTCTTCAAAAAGATAGGAATTTTAACAGAAGATGTTGCAAAACAGTGTGATGAAGCTGCAAACAAAACAAGACCACAATAATTAATGAATAATGCAATAGAACAAGCAAGACTTTGTAAAATTGATGTGCCGGTTGGGTGTGTCATAAAAAAAGATGGAATTATTATTGCTTTCGCTCATAATATGCGTGAAGAGAAGCAAGATATAACAGCTCATGCAGAAATTTTGGCTATAAAACAAGCTCAAAAAAGATTAAGCACATCAAGATTAAAAGGATGTGAATTATATGTTACTTTAGAACCTTGTCCAATGTGTACTTGGGCAATTTTGCAAAGCGGAATTGATACAGTTTACTTTGGCTCATACAATTCTCAATACGGAGCAATGCTTTCAAATACAGAACTTGTGAAATTGTCACATTCTAAAATAAAAATTTATGGCGGAATTGAGGAGAAAACTTGTGATAAAATATTGAATGAGTTTTTTGAAAAAATAAGACAAAGATAAAAATAAAATTGTAGGTCGTGTTCAACAATTGACATTGAACACGACAAAACAATATAATAGATTTAGTAAGTTGAGTTTTTAACTCAACAATAATAAAATAAAGTATGATAACAAAGATTGAACTAGATAGACTAGTAGAAAAATATGAAACGGTTGAATTTATAAAAGATGACCCGATTCAATTCCCGCATAGGTTCAAAAATAAAGATGATATTGAACTGGCAGGATTTATTGCATCATTGTTTGCTTATGGCAACCGTAAATTATTTATCGCAAAATTAAATGATTTATTTAATCGTGCTGATAATGACATTGCAAATTATGTAAGAAATGGTGATTTTAAAAATCTTAAAGGATTAGAATATCGTTTTTCTAAAGATTACGATATTATTCCGATTTTTGAGATTTTAAATAAATTGTATTCAGAAAGCCAAGGACTGGAAGAATTGTTTGAATATGGCTGGAAGAGCGTTCAAGAAGAACAGACCAGCCCCCTCCCTAGCCCTCCCCCGAGGAGAGGGAACGTGCCCCTTGATTATCTAAAGTTTTTTCAAGCAGTCGTTGATTATTTTTATTCTCGAGCACCCAAAACAGTTGGACAAGGTTTTTACCATATGATACCAAATCCTCATAACGGCGGAGCTATGAAACGCATGAATATGTTTTTACGTTGGATGATTAGAAAACCTCCGGTAGATTTAGGAGTGTGGGATTTTATGCAGCCAAAAAACTTATTGATTCCACTTGATGTACATGTTGCAAGAATTTCCAGAAAAATGGAATTGTTAAAAAGAAAAAGCAATGATTTTAAGGCTGTAATTGAGCTCACAGAGAAACTTCGAGAATTTTCACCGAATGATCCGGCAAAATATGATTTCGCAATGTTTGCTTTTGGTGTAGAATTAAATCAAGATAAATAGATAGATATTAGGAGCAGAAGTATGAATAATAGTTTGGACGTTAACTCTAAAAAGTTTTTGATTATCTTAGTTATTATGATGTTAGTATTTGTACTACTAATAATCAAAGCCTTCGATATAATGGGAAAAGCCAGCGAAGAACCACTAAAACCACAAGTTAATATGTCAGAAGTTGGCGAACTCGGAAGTGATAATCAAACTGAACAAGAACAATCAGATGAAAATAACACTGCAAACAAAGAAGTCGATGTAGAACATCACGTATCTTTTGTAGAAGAACAACCTAGAGTATCACAACCTGCTGAAACTTCTAAAAATCCGCAAATGATTACAGAACCATTAGCACCTATTAACGAAAATGGTAATGTTGTAGAAGAAAACAAAGCTCCATCTTTAACCAAAGCACAAGAAACAGAATTGATGTTTCTTGACGCACAAAATTATAAAGATGAAAAACAATATGTAAAAGCATTAGAAGAATATAAGGCTATTTTGGAAAAGAATATAAGTAACGAAACAAATGCAAGATGCTATGAAGAAATGGCTGGTATTTACGGTATTGTAAAACGTTACGGCACAGCATTATCATACGCGCAAAAAGCTTACAGCATCGCTCCTACATCATCTAGAGAGTTATTAATTGCAAGATTATATTACAAAACTGGCGATACCGATAAGGCTATAAAAAAAATAAATAACGTTCTTCAAAGAGATTTTTCTATTGATAACTAGTATAAATAGATGGCAGGTAAAAATGATTCCGGAAAGATTAGACACTTCAAAAATTCGTAAATTATTATTTCTTGGACCTCGCGGTTCTTATAGCGATTTTGCAAAAAACAAATTTATTGACGCATTTAACTTAAACTGCGTTAGCACAAATTTGAAGTCAATTTCCGGCATTATAAAAGCCCTAAAAGATGAAAATAATGAAGATATGGCTGCTGTTATACCTATCGAAAATTCAATAGAAGGTATTGTGCGTGAAACTTTGGATAATTTGTCTTCGCTAAAAAAAGAAGGCTTTAAAATTCTTGCAGAAACAACCTTGAATGTTGAACACGCACTCATTGGCTTTTGTGACAAAAAATCAGAAATCAAAGTTGTACGTTCACATCCACAGGCTCTTGCACAATGCAAACGATACTTGCAAGCGAACTTTGCAGACTCTCTTATAGAAGAGGCAACCCTTTCTACCTCTGCAGCTATTCGTTCTTTATCCAAAGAAGAACCTTCTATTGCTGCAATCGGTAGTGTAGAATGTGCAAGAATGTATGATATTCCTGTTGTAGAAGAAAAAATTAATGATGAAGAAAATAATCAGACCCGATTTATTTTTCTTGGTAAATTTTTAGCTCCGCAAACCGGCAACGATAAAACAAGTATTACGTTTTCTACTGAAAATAAGGCCGGAGCATTGAGTAAAATTTTGACAATTCTGGAAGAAAATAATATCAATATGTCTTATATTGATTCTCGACCATCAAAAAAAGAATTGGGCGAATATGTTTTCTATATTGACTTTGAAGGTCATATCAATGACGAAAAGATTCAAAAAGCATTTGATAAAATAAAACCACTTGTAAAAATGTTTTATGTAATCGGTTCGTATCATACGATTTAAAAAAATTTTAATTTCTTAAAGCCGATATTTTTCCACCAATATTTACTCATTTCCCCCTTTTGCGTAAAATTCATGTTTATACTATAATTAGACTGAGAAATTTTAGTATAACCAAATGGAAGCATCCGGCTTTCGAGTAGTCGGAGAAAGAAGGAAAAATGGTACCGGAAACAAAAAGTTTTCAATTAGAAATCGGCGGTAAGACCGTCACTGTAGAAACTGGAAAGTATGCACAATCAACTAATGGCAGCGTTACCGTAAGATGCGGAGATACAATGCTTTTTGTTCACTGTTGTGTAAGTAAAGAACCAAGAGTAGGGATAGACTTTTTCCCACTTCTTATTGATTATGAAGAAAGAATGTCTTCTATCGGACGTATCCCAGGTGGATACAACCGTTCAGAAGGAAAAGCCAGTGACAAAGCTATTTTGGTTTCTCGTTTAATCGATAGACCAATCAGACCTTTGTTCCCTAAAGGATATAGAAACGATATTCAAATAGTTGCACAATTATTCAGCTACGACCAACAAAATCAACCTGATACGTTGGCTATGTTAGGTGCTTCTTGTGCTTTAATGTTATCAGGAGCTCCTTTTGAAGGTCCTATCGGTGCTGTTAGAGTTTCAAAAGTTGATGGTCAACTTATTGCTAACCCAACTCACCAACAAGCAGACAAATCAGATTTAGATATCGTTGTTGCCGGTACTCACGACAGCGTTATCATGGTTGAAGCTGGCTGCAAATTCGTTACAGAAGACGATATTATGGAAGCTGTTGAATTCGCTCAAGGCGAAATCAGAAAACAATGCGAAGCTCAAGTTGAGTTCGCAAAAGCTTGTGGTGTTGTTAAGGAAGAATTTGTTAACCCTTATGACACAACAGAATTAAAAAATATTATTAACGAAGTTGCTCACGATATGATTTTTGACGCATATCACAACTTTGACAGAAAATATAGACAAGAAAAGCTTGAAGAAGCTAAAAAAATGGTTAAAGAAAGAGTTGAAGCTCTACCGGAAGATCATTACATCCACCAAATCATTGAAGAAACAGGTATTGACTTTGTTGCAGAAGAATTCAAAGCTGCTGAAAAGAAAATTATGCGTGCAATGATTCTTGACGAAGGTGTAAGAGCTGATGGACGTAAACCAACCGAAGTTAGACCTATCTGGTGTGAAGTTGGTGTTATTCCTAGAGCTCACGGTTCTGCTGTATTCACTCGTGGACAAACTCAAATCTTGTCTGTAGCAACACTTGCAGGCCCTGGTATGAAACAAGAACTTGATGGTGTTGACCCTGAAACAGAAAAAACATATATGCACAAATATATTTTCCCAGGATTCTCAGTTGGCGAAGTAAAACCTCTAAGAGGCCCAGGAAGACGTGAAGTTGGTCACGGCAACTTAGCTGAAAGAGCTAACGTTCCGGCATTACCTTCTCAAGAAGAATTTGGTTATACAATTCGTGTAACATCTGATGTATTGGAATCAAACGGTTCAACATCAATGGGTTCAACTTGCGGTTCTTCAATGGCTTTGATGAATGCAGGTGTTCCTGTTAAATGTATGATTGGCGGTGTTGCAATGGGTATGATTACAGAAGAAGGTAAAGAACCTGTTGTATTAACTGATATCCAAGGTATTGAAGACTTCCTTGGAGATATGGACTTCAAAGTTACTGGTAACGATGATGGTATCACAGCTCTTCAAATGGATATGAAAGCTAAAGGTATTGCAAATGAAACTTTGAGAAGAGCTTTGGCTCAAGCAAAAGAAGGTAGATTGCATATCTTAGGTGAAATGAGAAAGGTTATTACAAAACCTGCAGATCATTTATCTCCATTTGCACCAAGTATTTCTACAATGACTATTCCAACTGAAGATATCGGAACAGTTATCGGACCTGGTGGTAAACAAATCAGAGCTATCATTGAAGCTTCAGGTGCTGAAATCGATATTCAAGATAGTGGTGTAGTAACAATTACATCTAATGACCAAGAAGGCGCAACTATTGCTAAGAAAATGATTAAAGACCTTACTTTCAAACCAGAAGTAGGAATGGTAATTAAAGGTAAAGTCGTAAGAATCATTCCTATCGGTGCATTTGTTGAACTTGGCGGTGGAAAAGACGGTATGGTTCATATTTCTCAAATCTGTCAAGAAAGAATTGAAACAATTGAACCACACGTTAATATCGGTGACGAAGTAATCGTTAAGGTTATCAAAATCGATGATAAAGGTAGAATCAACCTTACTATCAAGGGCGTAACTGAAGAAGACAAAGCTAAATTGGAAGCTTAGTTTTTAGTTAAACCTAGTTAAAAGAAATAAAAACTTTCAGATTTTGCAATACAGAATCTGAAAGTTTTTTATTCGGCACAAATTTTACTAGCAAATTATCTTTTTACGTGTTTTTATATAAGAAAGATTAGGGTATAAAAAGGGAAAACATGAGAATTTTACCAATATCAATAAATTTTTCAAATATAAACAACACAAAGCAATACAATCAGAATACATTTCTTGGCAAAACACCGAAAAGTTCTAATATAGCAGATACTTTTCAGAAATCAGCCAATGCAATCACTGATGAATCAACTATAATGCAGCTCAGAGAAACAGCACGACAATTCAGTAGTGTTTTCTTTACAACTGTTGCTCTAAAGGACGTAAAGAATTTACAACAAAAATATAAAGACATTTTAAATATTTCAGATAAAGATAAATTTTTAGACAACGCATTTACTGAACTAAAAAAAGATTTTGGGCTTGATAAAATACCTATAACACTCAATAAAAACTATAAATACGGGAAAAAAGCTAAAAATATAGAAACGGCTGCCAATATAACTACACACTATAGTGATGGTTACTTGGAAGTTAGCGTTGATAAGCGTTTACCTAATAAAGATTTATTTGAAAGTCTGACACATGAACTTAGACACGCACTGCAGCAACTTAAAATTTATCAATATGCCTCAAAAAATGAGTATAAAAAATTAATACTAAATAAATTTTTAAATGGCTGCCCAACTACTGACAAAACAGATATCCGCATTATGAAAGAAATTGTAGATAATGATATTGATGCGATGTTTAATTTCTTTAAAAATGCCGGTATAAAAAGACCACGCAGAAAAGATGGCAGTCACATTCTTGCGCAAAAACTTCTGGAAACAACCGGAATTTTAGAAAAAGAATCAGTAAAAAACTATATAGCATCATTTGCAGAAAGAGATGCTATGCTTGCCGAAATAAATATTATGCGTGCAATCTTTAATAACTAATCTAAAATTTTACTCAAATCAAAAACATGCTCTGCACCAAGTTTAATGCTCTTCACCGCAGCTTGAACTCTATTAGACACTCCAAGCTTTTTGTAAATTGATGCAACATGTGCTTTTGTTGTATGGTTGGAGATAAATAACTTTTCTGAAATTTCTTTGTTGTTCAAGCCTAATAATAACAAGTTAAGTACTTCTAGTTCTCTTTCCGTAAAAAGTTTTAGTAACACCGCATTTCCTCTTCTTCAGCCTCATAAACCTTATTATATTTGTACAATATCACCGATGAATAGTCTATAAGCTCGGTGGCTACTTTTTTACACAATAAGCGAGATTTATCATTAAGTTTTGTAACATTTTTTGTAAACGCTGAAATTAGCTACGTTTTCAATACTTTTTATATATAAGATGGTATAAATAGGAAGCAGTAAGATGGCACCGGAATTTGATTTACAATCAGCATTAAATAAGGCAATGAGCCAATTAGGCTCAATCAATTCTGATACTTCTAGCAAAGCTAGCGGTTCATCTGAATCTGCTTATATTAATTCTGTTTGGGGATTAGTTCAAGACGGTCAAGAAGTTGCTCAAGGTAATGACGAACAAAAAGCAAAAGCTATGACAAACATTCTTGACGGTATCATGAACTTGATTTCCTTCTCAAAAAATCAAAATGCACAAGCTAACAAAGAAGTTAAGAAAAATTCTGATGCAATAAATAAAAATGAACAAGCTGCTGATAAAAAGGCACAAGAAATTCAACAATCAATTGAAAAAATTGTTGGAGATATTAGTTCAAACACTTCTAGTATCAATGACGCATTAGCTGCTATTGAAAAACTTGGCGATAATGGTGATATCGCAAAAGTTCAGGAACAAATTCAAGAACAGTTAGATAAAATTGACCAAGCAAAAGAAGATTTAAAAGACCCTGATAAACGTGACGACGCACTTGAAACAATCAGTGCAGCAGCTAGTGCTATCGATGGTTTAGTCGCAAATATTCAAAATATCCAAAGTGTTATTGAAGAACAAAACACAATTGTTGAAGAAAATGTTAACAACATTTCTGAATTGATTTCAGATTCAGCAACTAAGATTTCAGAAGGAGTTGCAGAACTTCAACAATATATTCAAAAAGGAACAGCCTTAGGAAGTGAATCAACAAGATTGACTACGCAAGGCGGCATTGATGTTCCAACTGGTAAAGCAGAAGTAAAAGCCGGTGAAGCAATTAATTCAAACGCATTCTCTGCTGTAGGTTCCGGTGGCAAAGGCGCTAAATTAATAATGGACGGAACACAAAGAGATTCTGCCGGCCAAACAAGAATTCAAGGCGGAGCTAAAAACCTTCAATCATTAACCGCATCTATCGGTAAAATCGGAGGAGATTTAAGTTCTTTAGCAGAATATACAAATTCTATCGGTAAAATCGGTGAAGGTGTTGCAAGCCTTGCTGAACAATACACTAATTCAATCCAACCTTATATTGAAGCTACCGGCACTTGGGATGTTGATGCAATAAAAGAAGCAAATACTGAATTGCAATCTCAAGTAAAAGCTTTCGATGGAACTCAAAATCCTAACAACCAAAACGGACAAGAATTTAACTACGATAGCTCTAAGTTTAGAAAAGCTTTTGGACTTTAATTTAGTTAAAAGTTGAAAATTGAAAGTGGAAAGTTGTTTTAAAATGGTTAGTTGTTGCACTTACCAGCTTGCTTAACATCTAGACGACACCTCATAACATCTAAACATCAAAAAAATATAAAGAATTTATAAAGTTTTTTAGCGAGTGTAAAATTTACACTCGCTAAAAACTTTTTGGCATGCGGATTGTGGCGAATTTATATACTCCTTATCCCTTAAAACCTTATGTACACTTGCGTTGACAATAATTTCAATTTGTGTTGCAATATTGTTATAGCCGTACTAAAAAAAGGAGATTCAAATATGACAACTAAGACTAAAAAGAATGTTGAATCTTTGGAAAAAAGCCTAGAAGCTTCTTCAAATGTTGTTGAAACACTTGAACAATTAGAAGGCTTAATTTCTAGAGTTCACAAAGCTCAAAGAATTTTCGCAACTTTTTCTCAAGAAAAAGTTGATGCAATATTCAAAGCAGCAGCTACAGCAGCAGATAAGGCTCGTATCCCTCTTGCTAGAATGGCTGTTGAAGAAACTGGCATGGGTATCTTAGAAGATAAAATCATCAAGAACCACTTTGCTTCTGAATATATTTACAACAAACATAAACACGCTAAAACTTGCGGTATCATTAAAGAAGACAAAATCAATGGTACAAAAGTTGTTGCAGAACCTCTAGGTGTTTTGGCAGGTATCGTTCCTACTACAAACCCTACTTCTACAGCTATCTTCAAATCTTTAATTTCATTAAAGACTAGAAACGGTATCATCTTCTCACCACACCCAAGAGCTAAAAAATCTACAATTGCAGCTGCTAAAATCGTTTTAGATGCTGCTGTTAAAGCTGGTGCTCCAGAAGATATCATCGGATGGATTGATGTTCCTTCAATCGAACTTTCAAGTGCATTGATGAAACACCCTAACATCGATTGTATCTTAGCTACAGGTGGTCCTGGCATGGTTAAAGCTGCTTATTCATCAGGTAACCCAGCTTTAGGTGTTGGTCCTGGTAATACTCCAGCTGTTATTGATGAAACTGCTGATATTAAAATGGCTGTTTCTTCAATCCTTATGTCTAAATCTTTCGACAACGGTATGATTTGTGCTTCTGAACAATCAGTTGTAGTTGTTGATAGCATTTACGAAGAAGTTAAGAAAGAATTCGTATACAGAGGTGCTTACCTTGTTAACGAAGGTCAACAACAAAAATTAATCGACCTTCCTCTTATCGATCCAAAGAGAGGTACTGCTCACCCTGACGTAGTTGGTCAAAAACCTCACAGAATCGCTGAATTAGCAGGTTTTGGCAACGAAGTTCCAGAAGATGCAAAAATCTTATTGGTTGAAAGACCTGAAGTTGATTGGGAAGATCCATTCTCAAGAGAAAAATTATCACCAGTTCTAACTCTTTACAGAGCTAGTGATTTTGAAGACGCTACAGAAAAAGCTTACCACCTAGTAAGCAAAGGTGGCGCTGGTCACACTTCAGTTCTTTACACAGACGAACGTAAAAAAGACAGAATCAACATGTTTGGCGAAAAAATGCCAACTTGTAGAGTTCTAATCAACTCTCCATCATCTCAAGGTGGTATTGGTGACTTGTTCAACTTCAGACTTGAACCATCACTAACTCTAGGCTGCGGTTCTTGGGGCGGTAACGCTGTTTCAGGTAACGTTGGCGTAGAAAACTTATTGAACTACAAAACCGTTGCTGAAAGGAGAGAAAATATGTTATGGTTCAAAGTTCCTTCTAAAGTTTACTTCAAGAGAGGTGCTACTGACTTAGCTCTTCGTGAATTAGAAGGTAAAAAACGTGCATTTATCGTAACTGATAGATTCTTATTCAATTCAGGTGCTGTTAATGCAATCACTAATGTACTTGATGAAATCGGTATTGAACATGAAGTATTCTTCGATGTTAAACCGGATCCAACATTATCTACAATTGACCAAGCTATGGCTATTATGAAACCATTTGAACCTGATGTAATCATTTCATTAGGTGGTGGTTCTCCAATGGACGCAGCTAAGATTATGTGGTTATTGTATGAACAACCTGATACAAACTTTGAAGATATCGCTATGAGATTTATGGATATCAGAAAGAGAATTTGCAGAATCCCTGAATTAGGTAAAAAAGCTACTATGGTTGCTATCCCTACAACTTCTGGTACTGGTTCTGAAGTTACTCCATTCGCAATCATTACTGATGACCAATCTCACGTTAAGTACGCTATTGCAGATTACGCATTGACTCCAAACATGGCAATCGTTGACCCTAACTTCGTTGATGGTATGCCAAAAGGCTTGACTGCTGCATCTGGTATCGATGCTTTAGTTCACGCATTTGAAGCTTACGTATCTTGTATGGCAACTAACTTCACTAACTCAAACGCTTTAGAAGCATCTAAGTTAGTATTCAGATACTTAGAACGTTCTTACAAGGAAGGTGCTAACGATCCTATCGCTAGAGAAAAAATGCACTACGCTGCTACAATCGCAGGTATGGCATTCGCTAACTCATTCTTAGGATTGTGCCACTCTATGGCTCACAAACTTGGTGCTATGTACCACGTTCCTCACGGCGTTGCTAATGCATTGTTATTCAGACAAATCATCAAGTACAATGCTTCTGATGCTCCACACAAACAAGCAATCTTCCCTCAATACAAATTCCCTAACGCTAAGGCTAAATATGGTCAAATCGCTGATGAATTAGGCTTGGGCGGTAAGAATGATGATGAAAAGGTTGAATTGTTAATCAAGGCAGTTGATGAATTGATGGACAAAATCGAACTTCCTAAGTCAATCAAAGACTTCGGCGTAGATGAAAAAACATTCATGGATAACTTGGATGAACTTGTTGAATTGGCATTCGATGACCAATGTACAGGTGCTAACCCAGCTTACCCATTGATGTCTGATATCAAACAAATCTACATCGACGGTTACTATGGTAATGTTTAATTAATATTTAAACAATAATACACGAGGTGGTGCGTTCAAGGAACGCACCACCTTTTTTAATAAAAATAACCAATGTAGGTCAGGCAGTGCCTGACCTACATTTAAAGAGGTAAGATATGTACAAAAAAGATTCTTCTTTTTTATTATTCCAAATAAAAAGCCTAATTCTTTCAAATTAGGCGCTCTAGATAGGGGAATTAAATTAGTAAGATGGATTGGTATGTATAATTAAAATTTGTTTAAACATATCATCTCTTATTGCTTAACTATTGCTTTGTACGAGATATAAATGTTACTCTAGATTTCATATCCATTGCAAATAATCTCATTTCGTCCATCAAAACATAAGATTTATCAACTGCATGATTGTCTTGAATATAAAAATCTCTAGAAATTTGTGTTGCCATTGCATTAATATTATAAGTGTCCAATAAAGCCATAATCGTACCTCATCTTTTAAATCTCGTATGATGAAAGAGCGTATTTACTTAAGCCCTCATCAATCATCAGTTTTAAGTCAATATTACTTAAACCCTTGATATCAGGGGATTTTTCTTAAGTGATAATGTAATTTAAACTAAATTATTTTATCTTTTGTTCTCTCATATTTGTCTTACATATATATAAAGTATATTCATTTTTCCCAATTTCAAGAAAGGACACCTTTGTTACATTTCTTTACACAGACATTACACAAGTTCAAAACATTTTTTCTTATTATTTCTAGCTTTCAGGCACATATTGTAACAAATTGTAAATATTAGTCGAAATTTCCTAAAGTTTTTAGAAAATGTGCCGATATATATTATATATCATATAAGAGGTGTGTATCATGTCAAACTTCACAGTAAACGGAGTATACTCCTACACAAGCGCAAACCTTTACTCTTACTTGGGCAGAGTCCCTACAAATTCTGCTGCATTGGAAAGAGCATTTGATGATTTCGATATTACGCCGACCGGCTCAACTGATGATTTGAAGAAGCTAAATGCTGCTATGTATGAAGATTACTCAAAGCAGGTTCAAGAGCAAATTGACAATCAAAACAATCAGCAATCTGTACCGTGGGCAAGATTATGTGCGCAAATCGGAATTCAAGCGACAGGTGATTACGACAAAGATTATGCAGCCTTTAACAATGCAATCCAATTGTTGAGCCAAAGTGCTATTGATGGTCAAGCAATGACCTACTTTGCAGGATTAAAATCAGAAGCTCAACTGGCATTCGGTTTATCTAATAAACCGGCTGCACCGGAAGCGCCAATTACTTATCAAAATTATCAGGCGCAATTTATGTCATAAGTGTTGGGGCGGTTATACCGTGGATTTGCCGCCCTTTTGGTTTTTACTTTATGATATAAAATCAAATTTTTTCCTTATGTTATAATTAACATAAGGATTTTTGTTATGAATATACTTATTACGGGTGCCGGCAAGGGCATTGGAAAAGCTATCGCAGAAGAATTAGAAAAAGACAACGAGATTTTTGCTATTGGCAGAAATGAAGAGCGGCTTAAACATTACAAAAATTATTTTATCTGCGATTTAACAGATTATAATGAGCTTGAAAAGCTTGGTGAATACATAAAGAATAACAAAATAGATATTTTAATTAACAATGCAGGCGAATATATTTATTCTCCCATTGAACAAATGTCTATTGAACAAATCAAACATATTACCAAGACAAATTTTGAAGCACCATTGTATTTGATTTCTCAAGCGGTACCGTATATGAAATCACAAAACTGGGGAAGAATCATTAACATCGGTTCCATTAGCGGAGTAATGGGTGAAGCTAATGCCAGTTTATATTCAGCAACAAAGTCCGGCTTGTTTGGCGCAACAAAAGCGTTGGCTCTCGAACTTGCAGAAAATGGAATTACTGTAAACACTATTAACCCAGGATGGGTTGATACAGAGATGGGAAATTCCTCTGCTGAGGACGGAGATTTTACCAAAGAAGAAATCGTTGAATGTATTCCACAAAGACGATTTGTTGAGCCCAAAGAAGTCGCCGGCATGGTGAAATATTTAATTTCTCCGGAAGCGAAAGGGGTTACAGGACAAGCTATAAATTTATGTGCAGGATTGACTTGTGGATGTTAAAGAAGTTGAAAATGGAAAGTGGAAAGTTAATTTTAAGATAAAAAAATCCCCTCACCCGAATTTCTAAGTTTCGCACAGCTCAACTTGAAATTCTACCCTCTCCCACAAGGGGCGAGGGATACAGAAACAATTTAGGAACTTAGTTACGTACGTAGTACCTCCCACAAGGGGCGGGGGATGCAGAAACAATTCAGGAACTTAATTACGTACGTAGTACCTCCCACAAGGGGTGGGGGATGCAGAAACAATTCAGGAACTTAGTTACGTACGTAGTACCTCCCACAAGGGGCGGGGGTGAGATAAAACGAAAGGATAAAACAATGTTATCAAAACAAGAATTATTAGATTTATATAATATGGATTTAGACAAACTTTTGAACGAGTCAAAAAAATATTTAAAAGACGAAGTTGAGTTTTGTTCAATAATAAATGCCCGTTCCGGAAAATGTTCTCAGAATTGCAAATACTGTGCTCAAAGTTCGCACTACAATACTAATATTGAATCATTCCCTTTGATTGATGTCGAAACGGTTGTTAAGGCTGCGCATGATAGTGTTGAGAATGGAGCTGACAGAGTTGCAATCGTAACTTCCGGCAAAACTCCTGATGAAAGCGATTTTGACACAATGCTAGATATGATAAAAGCTTTAAATAAAGAAGGAATTAAAAGCTGCGCAAGCATTGGCATCCTTAACGAAGAGCAAGCAAAAAAACTTGCAGAAGCAGGTTTAGTAAGATTTCATCACAACATAAACACTTGCAAATCTTACCATCCGCAGATTTGCACAACTCATACTTACGAAGACAGATTGAACACCACAAAACTTGTAAAAAAATATGGAATGGAACTTTGTTCCGGCGTAATCATTGGTATGGGTGAAAGCGTTGAACAGCGTATAGAAATGGCTCTTGAGCTTGCTGAAATCAATCCAAACAGTATTCCGGTTAATATTTTAACTCCGATTCCTAACACACCGTTTGAAAAATATGGTGACAAAATAGATGAAGAAAATGTTTTAAGAACTTTAGCAATATTCAAGATAGCATGCCCGAACGCTTCTATTAGGATTGCAGGAGGAAAGAAAGCCAGATTATCAGAAGAAACTATCGAAAAAGCTTTCAGATATTGTGCTGATTCTACAATAGTAGGCAACTACTTAACCACAACAGGTTTTTCTCCTGATGAGGATGCAAAACTTATTCATAAAATTGGAAGAAAATTGAAAGGTAAAAAGTAATTAGCAAATGTCACTGTTTAGATTATTTCTCATATACGTAAAGATTGGCGCAATTCTGCTTGGCGGAGGGTACGTAATCCTTCCAATCATGACAAACGAATTTGTTGATAAGAGAAATCTTGTTTCTCACGATGATTTGATAGACTATTTTGCACTAGCTCAATCACTCCCTGGGATTATTGCTGCCAATATGTCAATGTTTATCGGTTATAAGCTCAAAGGCAAGTGGGGAGCACTTGTTGCTATGATAGGAGTAACATTTATACCATTCTGGTCAATTGTACTCCTTGCGTCTATCCTTGGAGCTCTAACACAAAATTCATATGTACTTGGAGCTCTTTGGGGAGTTGGAATTTCTGTTATAGCGCTTATAATGCTCACTGTTAGAGAAATGTGGAACAAATCAACAAGAAACGCGTTTTTCTACACAATTTTTGTTCTAACATTGATTGCACTTTCAGTTTTCAAAATAACACCCATTCAAAGCATCGTACTATTTACGCTAATTGGTGTAGGATTTAAAAGACTAACACTAAAAAAGGAGGAGCTTAAATGATATATCTTCACCTTTTTATAGAATTCTTTAAAATCGGTATATTTTCATTTGGTGGCGGATACGCGACAATACCATTCCTATATCACATTTCACAAGTTTATAATTGGTATTCACTCGATGAATTAACTCAAATGGTTGCGGTTGCATCCATCACCCCCGGTCCGGTAGGAATCAATGTTGCAACTTATGCAGGCTTAAAGAGCGCAGGGGTATTAGGTTCAGCATTTGCGACAACGGCAGAAATGTTACCATCTTTCTTTTTAGTAATTATTGTATCAAAGTTATTAAAAAAATTTAGTGATAACTTCTATGTAAAATCCGCAATTGAAACATTAAAGCCAATTAGTTGCGCACTTTTAACTTCTGTTGCGGTAGGGTTACTAAAACCGGAAATTGGCTCTATAAAATCAATGTTATTGTTGGCTTTCTTGCTATTATTGAGTTGGAAATCAAAAAAAGACCCGCTTTTTTATATCTTTTTATCTGCAGTTATTGGAGTTGGTTGGATTCTGGCAAAGAATTATTTTCCTCCGATTCAGCTTTTTGCCCTTTAATAACAAGTTTTAGTTCTACGCGTCGGCTTTTTGCAAAATCTTCTTTTCCTCCAACAAGGATTGGATTAGAAAAGCTGGCGCCTTCTACAATTACCATTTTACGAAGTCTGTTTCCATTTTCTTTGTTATATGGAGTATTTGTCATAAAATCTGCAACAGCAAAAGCTCTCTTTAAACTTAAATCCATATTTTTCATATACTGTTCATCATCAGAATATGTTCCGGCGTAAGTTTGTGAATCAGTATGTCCCTCTATGATTATTTTTTCTACATTTTCATTCAAATAATCATTAGAAAAAATTGAATTCAAATATGCCGGAGCAAATTTGGAAAGATACTCTTTTCCTTTCGGAGAAAGCTCATAGCTATTCAGTTCAAATAATTCCAAATCTGAAATCTTTACGACACCATTTGCATCTATATTTGCGTTTATATTTTGCTTCTCTAAAGTTGCTTGCAAAGCCTCAGTTGCTTTACGTTGTTCTAATTTGGTTTGAATTTTCTCATAATAACTTGTCATATATGTATAGAAAAACAGTACAATAAAAACCAGCACTAATGCTGTCATCAAATCCGTCATTGTTACCCAAAAGATATTACTTTCGCTGTCATCATCTTTTTTTTGTTTAAATCTCATAACACACCTTATTGCCAATCATCTTTAAAACAATTTGTCCACAACATCACCACCGGAACTGCTGCCAAAATTTTCATTTAATTTATTTAAGCTATACAAAATATTTTCTAAATAAGGAACAGTCGTTTCGCCAATACTCTTTTCTATAGCTTTCGCAAAATTCTCCGGCAAAGCTTTAAGCAGCTTTTCATTTGTAACATTTTGAATTTTTGATTCTTTTACCAAATCAATAAGGAACTTTTCACTTGTTACAACGTCAAACAATCTGATAAATTCTTTTTGAATTGCTAAGTAATATTTTTTACATTTTTTGTTATACATAATTTTTTCAATAAACATGAACAACATAGAAAAACCAACCGCAAACACAGAACACAGCGCCGCGATTTGAATATTAGCAATCAAACCGTTCAAAGATTCTCCGACATTTGCCTCCATAGAAAGATTTACTTGCGTAAAAGCAATTGCCATTTTTAAGAATGTAAAAAATGGACCTAAGCCGGTTAGCAAAGTTGGCATTGTTTGTATAAATTTGTGATTAATTTTTGAAGATACAAGACTGTCTTCATTAAAAAAATAAGAAGCATCTATTGTCAGATAAATATCCGATTTAAAATCATTGTTAGTACCTTTTGATGCAACATACAATTTTTCTGGGAAAATTAAAGCTTTTTTAAAATCTTCCCAAGGAGTAGATGTATATGTATTATTTTTCATAAAAGTATCTAATTCATTAAAACGATAGGACAACTCCTTTTTATCCAATGTCTTTAAAAAATTAAAAACTGCACTCAAATTCGTTTCTACTCTCGAATAATTTTTTATTACCATCATTGTAAAAACAATGAATATTGCGGTTATTATTAAAATTGCAGGTTCTGTTATTATTGTTAAGAAACTCATACACTCCTCCTATTAGTGTAAATTATAGCATAAACTTTAATTTTAGACTATAATTCTATATATGAAGTGTTCAAAGTGCAAAAGAGAGATTCCAAATAATACCAAGATTTGTCCGTATTGCCATAAGGTATTAGCTTTAGAATGTCCAAATTGCCATTCTGTTGGCGAAAGTCCTGTTTGTGAAAAATGTGGCTATATCATCCTTACGAAATGTTCAAAATGCGGAAGAACAGTTTCTACTGCTGCAAATAAATGCAAATGTGGTTTTCCTACAAAAACATCTGTTGCATATCAAGAATGCGAATCAGATGAATTCGCATCCGTAATAGTTCGTTTTGCAGCCCTAAGGCAAATAAGAAATATACTCGGATCACAAGAATTATTCTCAAAATTTTATTTTAGATTAAGAAACCTCCTCATTGCACAACTATCAGGAGTTGAATGCAAAATCATTATTTATAATGACATCTTCACGATAAACCTTAACAAAGAATTGTCATTACCAACTTCTGCTAATAAAGCTGTAAGATTAGCTCTAAAAATCGCTAACGCTTTTTGTGAACTTAATACAAAGGTTTTAGAGGAACTTGCAATACCTCTAAAACTGGAAATAACTATAATAAAAAAATCTGCCTCTGATTTATTAGAAAATATGTCCATTAACAATAATGTTAAACTGCTTACTGTAAAAAAAGAAAGCAAAAAATATTTAAAAGGTTTGCAAGTAAACTTGGATCAGTATATTCAAGACTGCGTTAACAAGGATTTTAAAACAGATTCTTTATATTCTATTGAAGAAAACGGACAGCAATTAATGTTCTATGAGATTTTGTTGGATAGTTACATTGTTCCACCAAATGAAACTTCTGCGGATACTCCTGCAGAAATCCAAAAGAAACACGAAATCAGTAAAATTCAACCAACCACAAAAGAACCTGAAGACATATACGGAGTTAAAATTTTTGACATTAATGCTAAATGTAAATTTGAAAAAAGTACTGCAACACAAATTTTCGATAGTTTTAAAGAAAATAAAATAATCTCATTACGAACATCTTCTAACTTGGGAGTAAAAACTTCTGATATTGCAAACTATTACACATCCAAAGATATCAAAGTTTTACATGCAGTTTGCTCTGAGGAAATGACATATAAACCTTGGGGTATTTTCGAGCAATTATTCAAAGATTATTACAATCTATCATTCCATTCTTCTTTAATACCGCAGGATTTTGCGATAAAAAGATTCAGTGCACTTATTGACCTTGTAAAATTCAAGCCAAGAAATGCTGCTACTCCGGAAGATGCAAGATTTGCCTATATGGAAGATTTTGGAGCATTTTTAGCTTCCCTGAAAAATTGCACTATTTTAATTGAAGATTTCGAGAATTTAGATGATACTTCTATCCAAACTCTGGAATTATATTTTGATCAATTCAAAACTTTAAATGCAACATTTATTTTTACAACAAATCAGAACATTGCACTACATACAAAGCTAAAAGGACTTCTTCGAACTCCTAATTATACAGAATACACAATTCAAGCTTCCAGCCTTGAATCATTATTAGATGGAATAAAAGAAGAAGCTTCTGATTTTATCAAATCTTTTTACTTTGAAAAAATAAAAGAAAACTTCAACGGCTCATATTTATATTTCAATCATGCACTGAAGTTTTTGTTAGAAAAAAATATTATTGTAAGTTTTGAAAACCGCTTGCTTTTAAAAGGAAATCAGTCCATTATGCTTCCAAATTCTTTGGAAGGGCTTATCAAAGCAAGATTAAAGCATTTAAGCAAAGACATGGATGCTTCAATGATATTGGCTTACTCAACTTATCTTGGTGCCAGAATGGATTTTGCAATGTTAACCAAACTTGGCATCAAAGATGTTATAAAATCTGCTAAAAAACTCATCGATGCTGATTTTGCGTTTTGCAGAGATAATGTTTTATACATTAATAACTACAATCTTGTAAAACCGGTTATTGATTCTTCCATCAAGCCGCAGGTTAATGAATTCTTATCAAAAAACATCCTAGCAAACCTTGCAAAAGGTTTAGACAATACAACCACATTATTTATTTTAGGTAAATTATCTATTTTCAAAGAAGAATACTTACTTCTTTGGAAGAATTCACAATTTGCTATGGCAACCGGAGATTATGATGCATATTTGAAAAATTGTTTAGGATTTTTGTCTTTAATCGAACATATTTCACATAATATTCCTGCGGAAGATATTGAGAATAACAAAAGAGAAGTTTATCAAAATATATTAATGAGTTTATATAATTATTCTCCGTCAAAGATTTATTCAATAGAAAATATCCTTTTGATTGATGCTATGAATGAGAATAACAATGATAAAATTGTGAAACTATCTAATTTAATGCTACAAGGAGCATTGATTTCAGCAAATTATACAGACGCGCTAACACTTTTGCATAACATTTTATCCAGAATGCAAAACCCTACACTACTTGTAGAAGGAAGTGTCAATACGAAATTTTTATTGTTATCACTAATAAATATTGAAATATTGTTTAATATTGGCGACTTTGAGCAATGCGTCGAAACTGCAAACGATATTTTAGCAGTACTAAAACCTGAAATCATTGAAAAAATAAAACCGGCAAGCTTCTCTACAAACTTCTTTGTAAACCATTTGATGGAAACATTCCGATTAGCAGCATTTGCAAAACTTATGCTAATGGATGATGAACTTGATAATTTCTTTGATGCTATCTCTATTGCCCTAAATGCAGAACTACCGGATAAAGAATGCATCCTTGCAATACGAGATTTTATCGCCGGTAAATCCTATCACGCCGGAGATATAGAAAATTCTACTCCTTTTGCAAAAGTTGTATATTTAATTTTACAAGAATTTGAACACCATAGTGATGACTATAAAGCATTTGCGCAAAATATATATCAGGCCAAATTACTTGCAGCTGATATTCATCAAAAACAGCTTGAAATGTTCTGCGATTTATTAATTGCACACTCTTACGCAAACATGGGCATCTTTAAGAAAGCTGAAATAATATACAATGACATTCTTACACAATCAGAAGAAGCCGCCATTGCAGCCATTGCTACAATCACAAAATACTTTATTGCAAAACTTTATCTAACTGAAAATAAAAATAGTGAAGCTCTTATCTTAATTAATGATACTCTCGCTTTTTTGCAGAAATACAATAACCAATTCAAGGTAATGTACGTTCTGTTTGAAAAATTATTTATTGAAACAGCTCAGACAATGGAGCTTGACAATATTGATGTAGAAACAGAAGAACAAAAACTTTCATTAGAAAATTCTAATGGCAAATTTGCCCGACTACTCTAATTTCATATTGTCTTAGCCACACAGCCTTCTATAGAATTATTTTCCAAATTTTTCGCAAAGAGTTGGAATACCGATTAATGCTAAATAAAAAATACCGCCAAATAATACTAAATTTAAAATATCCATTTTTTCATTCTCCTTTCAGAATGGTAAATATACTCACAACGACTATACCTACCACTCGCTTATATTTAGTTAATTCCACATTTTCAAAATTAATAACGCTTTTTGAAGAAAAATTTTACAATTCTTAACAAACTCATGTTTACATTGATATCATTTTGAGTGTACAATTATATAAGGAGGCTTTATAAGATTGAGTAAAGGCTACGAAAATTTCAATAATATGGAAACTTCCTTTAGAAAATCCACACTAATACAGGAAAGAATCGGACTGGTTTCTACACATATGTATAAGCAGTTTCTGGATTATCAACACGCAACAATGAATACTACAGAGATTTTTGCGGAAATGATTGATAACCTGAAAGCGACTGCAGATTCTCTTAAGCAATCTTTTGCGGCACGTGGTGTTACAACAGAAAACATTTATGTTGAGCATGACAAAGATAAAACTGTTGTTATTATTAACATTTTGTGGCACACAATCAGCCTCACAACACGTTGTAATTACGAACCGCAAGCATTATTTAGAGAAAGTGCTCCACCAATGTTTTCCGGTCGTATTATGGCAATAAACGGAAATTATAACGAGCTTATGGAAGGAATTACATCAAGAAATGATATGATGCAGGTACTACTTGACAAAGAAGTTGCATCATTGTTCGTTCCGGCTGATAAAACACAAAATTCTATTTTTAAAATAAGACACCTTGCAAACAGAGAATTTTTCTTAAATTCTTCTGATGCATCCAGAGAATTTGTACTCAAAGTAATTGAAACAATTTGTGGCGGTGGTCTGTACCACGAAGAAGGTTCAAGAAAGAGTTTTAATATTTAAAAAAAATTAACAATGCGTAAATTCTACTTGATTTACGGGTGTATTTATGATTATTTATTAGTATGGATAGGTTGTATCCTCTTAGACCTATTCAATCTAAGAATAAGCGGCTAGATTCTTAGGAGTAACAAAGGGGTTGCTAAAGTCAAGTTTAGCAATATCCCAAAATTTGAGAAGGAATAAAAAAATGTTAAAAATCAGATTAAAAAGATTGGGCGCAAAGAAAGCTCCTACATACAGAGTTATCGTAATCAACTCAACTACAAAAAGAGAAGGTAGACCTATCGAAGAATTAGGTTACTACAACCCTAAAACAAAAGAAATGAAGTTGAACAAAGAAAGCGCTTTAGCTTGGATTTCTAAAGGTGCACAACCTACAGATACAGCTAAGTACTTGATTACTAACTGCAACGATGATGGTACATTAAACTACAAAAAATCAGAAGTTGTTAAACTTTCTAAAAAAGCTCAAGCTAAGAAAGCTGAAGAAGAAGCTAGAAAAGCAGAAGAAGCTGCAAAGGCTGCTGAGGAAGCTGCTCAAGCTGAAGAAACTCCTGCAGAATAGTATAAAATCATTTTATAAAAACGCCTTCCAATATTTGGAGGGCGTTTTTGTTATTAGAGCACAATTAGATTTTTAAAATTTATTGTAAACATATGTAAAGATTGCTGTATAAATAAGCAAGTTTTGATTGTATAATGCATTTATAAGAATGTGTATCAGTATGTGGAAGGTAGGGATAATATGATAAACCCAATTAGTTTTAGAGCAGTTGAAGCTCCAGTTTTGAATCCTGTAAAGAAGGAAGAAGCACAAAATACAGAAGTAGTTACTAATCCAATTAGTAATGAAGCTTCATTTAGAGGTGCGGATGCTCTTGCAGCTTATAATAAAGCAATTTTAGCAACAGCTGCAAACACAGAAGAAGCAACTAAGGCTCCAGCTTTTAAAGGTGAAGAACCTGCGACAGAAGAAGCTCCTAAAAATGCGCCAGCTTTCAGAGGTGAAGAGCCTGCTGCAGAAGAAGCTCCTAAAGACGCGCCTGCATTCAGAGGTGAAGAACCTGCTGCAGAAGAAGCTCCTAAAGACGCGCCTGCATTCAGAGGTGAAGAGCCTGCTGCAGAAGAAGCTCCTAAAGACGCGCCTGCATTCA
>CABQIM010000013.1 GCA_902464375.1 uncultured bacterium
GAGAATTTTTAAAATACTTTTTATAGATGTAAGACTTAAGAAAGAGTAAGTAAAATGGGCTATGTAGAATACAGTCAACAAAAATTATTTACTGGCACTGCACAGCAAAATCGTCTGAACGGTGTACAAGGACATACAATGCAAGGTGTTCTTTTGGCAGGGAATGCTACTAATATTGTATTCGGCATAGGCAATCTACTTGCCGGCGGTGATAAATCTTCTAATGATATTATCGGTTCTGCTAATACACAAGATGAAACGGAAGATATAACACAAGATAATCATACAATGGCTGATTTTAGAACGGCATATGATGCGTTTATAAAATCACCAACACCTGAAAATGCTAAAAAACTTAAAAATCTATACGAAGATACAAAAGACAAAGGCACCTTTAAATCATATGCAAGGCTTTATGAAAGTCATAAAAAAGAGATTGATGACGCTTTGCAGAAAAAATTCGCATAATAATACTTCAAATATTAGTATGCTAAAAAAAATTTTATAACCCCATCTTACATCTTACAAAGTGTTTAGTCCGCTTTTTGCGGACTTTTTTTTGTACAATTAAGACTTTTATGCATTTTGTGCAGCAGCTTTTGCAGCATTCATTTTCTTTTCATTAGCTTTTCTTGTGTTGTGGTAAGTAAGCATTGGAATCAATATACCAAGCAAAATTGGTGAAATAAATACTGTTGAAATGAAGCCCGGAAGAGAATTTAAACCTCTCGCCATCTTAAGAATTTTATTATGTTTAAGTTCTCCTGTACCTTTCATTAATTTAGAAATAGCTTCGTCTTTTGCAAACGCATTTTTTACCTTATGCTCTTCAAACAACTTGATAATCTTAGAGTTCTTTTCTTCTCTTGATAAACCTTTCAGTGATTCAAGTGTGAATGTTTTGTCATTAAACAACTCTTGTTTGTATTCTGATTCTGACAATATTTTTTCTAAATCGCCGCCTTTTTTGTCAACAAATTTAGAGAAATTCAACAATTTTTGTTTAGAATCAATATTGCCATAAATAGAATCTAAATCTGCTACTGACAATACTTCTAAATCACTATAAGGATTGATTATATCCAAAGCTTTTTTGAATACATTTTTGCCCTCAGAAGCTCTGTTTGTAAGTATAAAACCTGTTTTATCTTCATAGCTTTTAACCATCATTTTAGTTAAAAGAGGAACTGCAAATACTACAGAAAGCGAAGATACTGTATCTCTAAGCAATATTTCGTTAATTTCAGTCATGTCGCGTTTGCCATTTTCATCAATTTGAGCTCTGTCCCAAGCTCTCTTTCCTCTAGGCAAAAGCAATCCTAATGTTGCAAGTAATGCGAATGTTGTCTTAGAAAAATTGTATCCTGTATATTCAAGAAGTTCATGCATTTTTTCAGGAGTATATTTTGTAATAAACTTACCGAACTTTGCAAAGAATCCGTCTGAATTTATTCCTTTGCCTTTGAAAGTTGGTGCGTTCTCATTCTTTTCAGTATTATCGTCTTTTTTTGCATTATCAGCTTTTTGCTGATTAGCTTGTGCCATAACCTTAGCCCCTGGAGAAACATCACTAGGTGCGTAAAGCTTTGGTAAAACAGACAAACCGCCAAGTGTTATTGCAATATTGGCAATATTTGTCAATAAACGTTTTGATGCAAAGTTGTTTTTGATATTCTCTACTGCGTTATTATCAATAGAAGAAGCTTGTGAGTTATTAGAAATTGCATCATCCCCAAAATCTTTCAGAGCTTGTAATACTTCTGTAATATTATACCCTACTCTTTTGCTGCCGCTGCCTAAATATAATTTGTTTGTAGCATATAAGTTTTCAGAATTTTCTATCATTCTTTCATTGATAATATTTACGATACTGTTGCCGGCAGCTTTTCTTAATTTTTTATCCGGTGCGCTATCATAAATAGAGAACTCTTTAACTATGTAATCAATTGTTTCGTCCGCGTTTTTATCATTCGGAACGGTATCTTTGTATATTTTCTTTAAATTATATTTAAAGAACTCATCTTTGAATTTTTTAGAATCATTCTTAATTGAATTGTCAAAACTCGGATTTGAAAGCATTTCTTTAAAGTTTTCGCCAAATCTTTTTAGCAATCTGGTATTAGTGTTAGTTGATTTACAAAACTTGCCACTAACTGCAAGTACAGCAGGAGCAACTGCCATAAGATAAGGACCTGTAATGCCTTCTCTTCCAAGAACTTCCAAACCTTCTTGAATGTTATATTCGCCTGTAATTTCCTTATCACGATGGAAACCTGTCCATACTCTCGGAGCAGTCATGCCAAGTCCGTCTTGTATTAAGAAAGAAACCAAGTAACCTTTGCTTTCAATCCATTGCATGATAGCACTAGACATTCCAAGCATTGCCATACCCATAGAACCAAATGATGGACTGTTGTTGGACTTATTGTTAAAGCTGTTTCTGACGTAACTCGTATTACCAATAACTTTGCTATTATTGTTATTTTTTGTGTCATACTTAGACAAATGCGAGCTAACAGAAGATACTTTCAATACTAATTCTCCTACATTCCGACTATACTATAGTGTAACCTTTACACTATTATACGTGTGCTTTTATATTTGAACAAGAAGGAGTATATACGATTGTAAGAAAAATTTACAAAATACAGCATTATTGAGTTGGCAAGCCCCCACCCTTCCCTCTCTGTCACTAACGTGCTCAATGGATGTTGCAGGCGAGAATGAAATATTTCCATGTCCGAATTTATACTGTATAATACAAAAAAGAGCGGAGGTTATTATGTTTAAATTAGGAATTATCGGTTATCCTTTAGGACACTCAATATCAGCTGTTATACAAAAAGCAGGACTTGAAAGTATTGGATTGGAAGGTTCTTATGACGTAATGGAAACTCCGCCGGAAGATTTAATAAGCCGTATTAAATATATAAAAGCAAACGGGTATAATGGGTTTAACGTAACCATTCCTTTAAAAGTTCCAATGTCATTATTCTTAGAAGATATTGACGATTACGCAAATATTGCAGGATGCGTTAATACTGTGAAAGTTCTAGAAGATAAATCGTTCTATGGTTACAATACTGATATTTATGGATTTAAAAAAGCTATACCTCAGGATTTTGATTTAAACGGTAAAAATGCAAGTATTTTGGGTACCGGTGGAGCATCCAGAGCTGCTGTTGTCGGATTAGCAGAACGTGGTGTTAAAGAAATTGATTTTTATACCAGAAATATTATAAATTCCAGACAAACTCTAGATTATGTGAGAGCAAAATTCCCTGAGATTACTTTCAATGTATACCAAATTCAGAACATTCGTTCTCTGGAGCATACTTCTATTATAGTAAATGCGACTCCTATTGGCATGAAAGGATTTATGGCTGATCAAATGCCGCTTGAGCGTGCTGATTTAGATAAACTTAATCCGGCAAAGACAATTATATATGATATCGTTTATAATCCGGTTAAAACAATACTTATTCAGGAAGCTCAAAAAAGAGGTCTGAAAACTATCGGTGGTTTAGACATGTTAATTTATCAGGCAGAACGCGCAATTGAAATATGGACAGGACAATCACCTGATACAAAGGTTATGAAAATAGCTGCACTTGAAGCACTATAAGCGTGAATATTTTAATTATTAAATAATGCCCGTCATTATTATGGCGGGCATTATGTATATTATTGCAAGATTGCAATAGGTTAAATAGGAGGGGTTAATTTTTAATCTCTAGACATTTGCCAAAGGACATCCGCTGCAAGTCCACCAACTGCACCTATTGCTGCCATCCACTTAGCTCCGCCGAATGTTACTTTTGAGCTACAAAGTCTTGCTAATATTGATGCACCAATCCCTGCTGCAGCACCAGACGCTGCAACCGTTCCGGCTTCTGCAACTCTACCGACAGTTCCGCCGATATTTTCCATTCTGTCTTTTCCTGACTTGTTATCAATTCTAGTTCCGAATAAATAACTCAATGTTTCTTCTGAATAATTATTGTGATAATCCTTCTTCCCAAAGAAGTTTTTGTTAAAACCATGATTAAAAGCTGTTTCACCATACTGCTTAATATCATTTCTTAAGCTTGCAACTTGTCCAGTTTTAGCGGTAATGATTTGTGCATACAAGTTCTCAATTACATTATTTACGCTATCAGACGGATTTAACCTGTTGCTATTTGCTTTCAAGTAATCAGCATGTTTTGTATACAATGTTGATTTTAATTTATCAAATTCTTCACAAATACCATCGGCATCACCTTCTCTGATTTTATCAGCAAGGTTAACGATAAGTGTATTCACACTACCATCTTCTAATGATTTTTGGAATAAATACTGATCATCAGCTTGATAGTTTTGAGTTTGTGTTTGCAACATTAATTTGTGCATAGCACCGGCATGTTCAAGGTTTTGCTTTTCAATTTCTTGATAAGCTTGGTTCATTTGCCCCATAAAGCTAGGATTGTACATACCCATCATACCAGGCATGCCCATCATTGCACCCATACCGCTCATTCCATAGCCTGCCATTCCCATTGATGACATATCGCCTATTGAACTATACGTGCCGCCAGTCCCTAAGCCGAACGAACCAAGACCATTCATATATGGATTACTGCCTATTCCAGTTATGCCAAACGGATATGACATAATGACCTCCTACTAAGTTTAAATTAACCTTTTTTAACCTTACATATAAATAAAGTATTTCCGGTTAGTAAAATTGATATTTTTTAAGAGTTTCTTAATAAAAGTTTACAATTTAATATCAGCTACTTTTGTTGTATCATATTTGAATATGGAGTGGGGAGCTCGGAATGAGAATAGAAGCAAAAAATCTTGTAAAAATTTATGGTGATAGAAGTGTTGTAAATGACATTTCATTCTATATGGATAAAGGCGAAGTTGTATGTTTGCTTGGACCAAATGGTGCAGGTAAAACAACAACATTTTATATGATAGTAGGTTTGGTTAAGCCAAATTCCGGTTGTGTTTTTGTTGACAACAAAGAAATTACGGATTGGCCAATGAACTTGAGAGCAAAGGCTGGTATCGGATATTTACCGCAGGAAAACTCTATTTTCAGAAAATTGACAGTTGAGGATAATATTCAATTAGTATTAGAAATGAATGATAAATTGACTGTTAATGAAAAGAAAATGAAATTGGAAGAGCTTCTAACAGAATTTGGGGTGCAAAAATTAAGAAAATCTCCGGCAATCGCTCTATCCGGTGGTGAAAGAAGACGTGTAGAAATTGCAAGAGCCCTAGCTGCTAGTCCGGATTTTATGCTTCTTGACGAACCTTTTGCCGGTATTGACCCTATTGCGATTGGTGAGATTAAAGATAATATTAGAAAAATTTCTGAAGAAAAAGGTTTAGGAGTTTTGATTACTGACCACAACCCAAAAGCAACGCTATCTATTACAGATAGAGCTTATGTAATTTTTGACGGAAAAATTAAAATTCAAGGTAAGAGTGTCGATGTTGCAAATGATCCGGTTGCTAAGGAATTTTATTTAGGAAAGGACTTCAAACTCTAGGATGAAAAAGCTTTTCACTGTATATGACAGATATATTTTTATGCAAGTTCTTATGACAACAATTGTCGCAATTTTGTTGTTTACAATTGTGTGGATTGCGCCGGAAATGCTTTTGAATACTATTAAAAAAATATTGGCGCATGAATATACCGTAAAAACCGGTGTTATGGTTTTGATTTATGAACTACCTAAAATATTTGGGAAGGCATTTCCTGTTGGACTTTTACTAGGTTCGCTATTTACATTTGATAAATTGAGTAAAGATTCTGAATTAACTATATTTAGAGCTGTTGGAATGTCTTTTTCCAGAATTATACGTCCTCTATTGGTGTTGAGTTTTATCGTTACATATTTATGTTTTGTAACTTATGATAAGTGGATTCCATATACTTGTGAAAAGTTGCAAGAAATCAAGGGTGGAAGTTCATTAACACAATATATTTACACTAAAAAAGATGAAAACAATCACCCTGAACAAGCTGTAATTGTATCAAGATTTTTTGATGGAGAAATGTCAAACGTAATTGTTCTTGATTTCTCTAAGCAGGTTTTTAATGATTTGCACGGTTTAAGTAATATTATGGTTGCTGAAACTGGTTATAAAGGTACTGATAAAAATGGACAGCCAAGTTGGGTTTTGAATAACGTTACTGATTATTATATTAGTGAAGACGGAATATTTAAAGAAGTAACAAAAGAAAAACGTGTTGATATTCTTAATGGTGATGATGCAGAAGATGCTTATACTATTATGCTAAATTCAACTAAAAAAGATAGAGATATCAATAACAAAGATTTGCATCATTATGTAAAACTACTTAAGAAAGCCAATCTGGATGAAGATTATAGACTGATGTATAACAAATATTTGCAAAGATTTTTCCATCCATTTGTATGCGTTTTACTCGCAATAATGGGCGCTTTGCTCGGTTTTAGTAAACCGAGAGAACAAAGATTAATCGGTTTTACAATTGCGATTGGATGTATATTTGTTTATTATATTACTCTGCCATTCTTTGACTTGTTGGCAGAAAAGGGAGTTTTGCCACCGCTTATTACAGCATCTTTCCCACCTCTAGCGTTTTTGTGCGCAATTATTGCGTTCTACAAATCAAGGGATTTATGATATGAAAAAATTATTTACTGTTCTTGCTTTATTTTTATTAACACTGTCAGCAAATGCGAATCCGATAGATGTTCAGTATGATGATGGTATTTACCATATTACTTTGAGTGGTGAGAAAATAAAAAAACAAATTCAGTTTATATCTTCATCAAATTTAATTACAAATAAAGAAGCTCACGCCAAGAGTGATTCTTTATTAACTATTAATACCGGTTTTTTTGATCCAAAAAACCAAAAAACGATATCATATATTGTAAACGATTCTCAAACGATTGAAGATCCGATTTTTAATGAAAATGTTTTATCAAATGCTGTGTTAAGGCAAAATTTTCAAAAAATTATGAACCGAACAGAGTTTAGAGTATTAGAATGTGATAATAAGTTGAAATATGAAATTGCTCCACATAATGCAAAAACAGATTTTATGTGTTCTATAAAAACATCTGCCCAAGGTGGTCCGCAGTTATTGCCACAACTGAAGTTAGAAGAAGAGTTTTTTGTTGTAAAAGATAAAGATGGTAACGTTACGCGAGAATCTGCATCAGTTTTGCATAAAACAGCGAGAACTTTAATCGGAATCAAAACTTTAGAAAATGGAGAACAAGAAGCACATATTTTTATCGTAACAAATGAACATCCTATGGATATTTATGAAGCTAGAGATTTGTGTGCAAATGCAGGTTTAGATTCTGCAATGGCTTTTGATGGTGGAAGTTCTACATCTTTTAATTACAAAAACATTGGTGTTGTTTCTACTCAAAGTAGTGGTGATACCGGCAGAGCTCTCAAATCGTTTATGATAATTAAGAGAAAATAAGCTCTTGCAGCAATAGTGAACTATAGTTTTTTTATATACTCACTTAAACTCAAGATAAGTTTTTCTTTTGTAAATTTTGGCATTATTTCTTTCATAGAGATTATACCTTCTATTTTTTCATTGAATAAATTTTCCAAAAATATTTTGTCATAATCGAATAGAATTGAACCATGTTGCAAAATATATCCTTGTTTTCGGCATTGAGCAGAGCCAATAAATTTTTTACCTTCAAAACAAACATCCGCTCCGGTTGAAATTAGCATACAGTAATCAAAGTGCGTAGAAACTTTTTTATTTTCGCCAAAGTCTAATTCAATACCTAATGTTTTAAAAAAATCAATCAGAATGCCGGAAATATATTTATAAGAAAGAGCTACGCTTTCTCCTGATGGAATGTAACTTATTGGAAATACGCAGCTGTATGTTATTTCATCATCATGCAGCAATGCTCTTCCACCCGTTAATCTCCTTACAACATCAATATCCAATGATTTAATAAATTCATCTTTTTGATTTCTACCTAAAGAAATACACTTAGGTGACCAGCCATAAAGTCTAAATACAGGTTCTTGGGACTGATTAGAAATAGCATCTTCCAATAAATCGGAATCTATCTGCATATTTTCTTGACCGGTAAAAACTCCATATTCGATTAATTTCATTCTCTTTCACGAGCTTTCTTTAGAAGTGCATCATCATTTGTGCGTTCAGCAAGTGGCATTGGAATAAATAAATCTTTATACCTTCTTATTGCGTATTGATCAGTCATTCCTGAAATATAATCAGCAACAATTTGCGGAATTTCTTTTTGTGTATAATAAGGTTGAAGCATATTGGTATAAAAATCGTATAAAGATTTTATAATATTTTTTGCTTTCTTTTCTTCTGCTTTTGCAATCGGATCAAGATAAACATTATCAAACATCCAAGTTCTGAGTTTAGTTACGTAGAACCAGCCTTCTTCTGACATTGTAACTTTTTCTTGGTTCATAGAACTTGTGATTACGTCTGTAATCATTTTTCCTAGTCTTGCAGATTGATTAGAAGTGAAATATTTGACGCAATCTTTTGGTAAATCGTCTTCAGATATAATACCTGCTCTTACAGAATCTTCTATGTCGTGATTTATATATGCAATTTTATCCGCATATTGAACAATTTGTGCTTCCGGAGTTTTAGGTTTGTATCCCCAAGTGTGGGTTAAGATTCCATCAACCGTTTCACGGCACAAATTCATATCCTCTAAAACCTCTACAACTCTAACGCTTTGTAAGTTGTGGTGAAATCCGGTAGGAAGTAATTCATCGAGAGTCCCTTCTCCGCAGTGACCAAAAGCTGTGTGCCCTAAATCGTGACCTAGTGCGATTGCTTCAACTAAATCTTCATTCAATCTCAATGCTCTAGCCATTGTTCGACCAATTTGTGCAACTTCAAGAGTATGAGTTAAACGTGTTCTGAAGTGATCATTAAAAGGTGATAAAAATACTTGTGTTTTATGTTTTAAACGTCTAAAAGATTTTGAGTGAAGAATTTTATCTCTATCACGTTGGAATTCTGTTCGAATTTCAAATTGTTCATTTCTTGGACGTTTTCTACCTTTTGATTTTAAACATTTTGTAGCATATGGACTCAAAATCTCAAGTTCACGTTCTTCTAATTGTTCTTTTATTGTTTTACAATTTGTATTCATACCCAGATTATATATTAAACAAACGGTTTTGCCTACTATAATCATTGTATTTTTAAGGTATATAGTGTATTATATTTATATTGGAGAGAGAATAGATGAGTAGTTTTTTTAATGCAGAATTTATAATACGTTTGTTTATGGCAATAGCTCTAGGCTTTGCTTTAGGTTTGGAAAGAGAACTTACAAATAAGTATGCGGGACTTAGAACACATATTTTGGTTTGTTTGGGAGCTTGTATTTTTACATTGCTTTCAATCTATGCGTTTCCGACATTCGCAACCGGCGATAACGTCGATATCGCGCAAGCTACCGGCATAAGAGATACTTCTCGAGTTGCAGCACAAATTGTTACCGGTATTGGTTTTATTGGTGCCGGTACAGTACTTAGAAATGGTCCTATGGTTTTTGGATTAACAACCGCGGCTACATTATGGATTGCTGCTAGTATCGGTATGGCTTGTGGTGCAGGTATTTTTGATGTTGCAATTATTGCAACTGTATTGAGTGTAGCAGTATTGACACTTATCAGAATCTTTGAAAAACAAATTTTACCATCAAGCGGAAAATTAGTTAGAAGATGCAAAATGACCGTGTATCTAAATATAAATGATGTAAAGACCGTTTATGATTTTTTGTGTAGTAATGTAGAAAATGTAAGGGATTTTTCATCTAAAAAACTTTTGGAAAATCCACAGAAGGCGAAAGTAACAGTAGTTTTTGATATCGGTTGCAAAAGAGCTTTAAATTCTTTTTATGACAAGGTTAATGGTTTGGTTGATTTGGATTCAATATCATTACAGGAATTAAATGATTAAAGAAAAGGCAAAAAAATCTAGATTTGTACAAAAAACAAAAGCGCAAATTATCAAGGAGTATTTGCGCACTGTTTTTTATTCTTTTTCAGTCGCACTAATTTTTACGATTTTACTTTCATTCCATGCAAGGAGTGAAATGATAAAAAATCTTTATGAAAATAAAGGTATGAGAAATAAAATCAATCAAGAACTTGCAAAACAATTAGTTCAAAAATCTGATTTTATGAAGGACTTGAAAACTAAAAACTATGCGGTTTGTATACAAGTGGGTAGTATTTATGAATCAGCAGGTGATTATGAAAAAGCTCAGCAAGCTTACGAATTAGCATTAGAAAAGTCTACATATGGAACTTATACTCCTTATTACAGACTTTCAAGAGTCCTTATTCTACAAGGTAAAATGGAAGAAGCTCAGCGTTTAATTAAGTCTGTAAGAGATATTAGTAATAAAAATCTTATTAAATTTAAAACTCGTGCTTATATAGAAATGGGGGATAAATATTATTCTATTGGTAAGTTCTTGAGTGCTGCAAAAAGTTATGAGAATGCAAAATTCTACTATGATAAATTTATTCAAAAAGATAAGGGTGTAGAAAAATCTATTGCAGAAAGAGCTGTAAAAGCGTATATAGAAACTGCTGATGTAATGGTTAAAAATGGTCATAATTCTGATGCTGCAAGATTTTTGCACAAAGCCGAAATGTATGACTCCAAAAACTTTAATTTGAGATACAAATTAGCAATTATATATTCGGATTTGGATCCAATAAAATCATTGAAATATTTTGAACCACTTTTGAAAGAAAAACCTCAAAGTATTGATTATGGCGTTTATTCAAAAGCGCTTATAAAAGCGTCTAATATATTGGAGTTGCAAGGCAGATTAACAGAGGCAAAATATTATAGGTATAAAATTCATTCAGTAGACTTATTTGTAAATAATAAAGTTATTTACAAAAATGATATTGAAGTTTTGATTGACGAATTTGGTATAAAAAAGGGATTTTTGACTTATAAATTAAAAGGGAAATTCCGTTTTAAAAATGTATCCCATATGGATATTAAAAACATGTCCGTAGATTTTGTATTAAGAAAAGAAGAAAAAATCAAGGAAACTCAAGCTTATAGATGTGTGACAAAAAGTGCGCCATTGTTTTCTAATGGTGGTGTGACAGAAGAAGTTGCAATTAGTTTAGGTAAAAATATTTTTACAAAAAGAGAACTGGATCAGTATATTGTTGATATTTATTTGTATAAAGATGAGCAATATAAAACGCTTGTGTACTCAATGAAAGTTCCACAAAAAAAAGTCAAAGATTTTTATGAGCTTGAACTGCTGCCTGATATAACCCCTTAATATTTACCCCTTTAGTGCGGGAGCGGAATTTAGTAATAGTTTTGTATAGTCAGCTTTTGGGCTGTTAAAGATTTGGCTTGTAGAATTTTCTTCTACTAATTTGCCAAAATACATAACACCGACTCTATCTGCAAGATAACGTATTACGTTCAAATCGTGAGATATAAAAAGAATTGTTAAATTGCGTTCTTTCTTTAATTCTTTAAGAAGATTAATAATTTGAGCTTGTATGCTGGCATCTAGTGCACTAACGGGCTCATCTGCAATGATTAGTTTTGGATTAAGAATTAAAGCTCTTGCGATTGCAATTCTTTGTCTTTGTCCACCGGAAAACTCATGCGGATATCTATCCAAACTATCTTCTGATAAACCTACATCATATAAAACAGATTTAACCAGTGCATTTTTTCTGTTTTTAGAATAATTTGTATTAATATCAAGTGGTTCGACCAAGATATCCTTAATCTTCATCTTAGGATTTAGGCTGGAATAAGGATTCTGAAATATCATTTGTACATCTTTGGGATAATTTTTCTTTTCTTCTTTAGAATATTGTAAAATATTCTTTTCTTCAAACAGAATTTCACCACTCACAGGTGTTACAAGCCTTGTTATAGCTTTTGCAATTGTGGATTTGCCGCAACCTGATTCGCCAGCAAGAGCATAAATTTCTCCTTTATTTATAAAAAGAGAAACGTTGTCGACCGCCCTAAGAGTTTTTTTAGAGTTGTCGTTCAAGCTAACATAATCTACTGTTAAATTTTTTATCTCTAAAATTTTATCCACATATATATATTATCATAATTTGGTTTATGGTAAAATCGTCGATGAGGATAAGGAGTATAATATGTTTGATGTTTTTGTAAAAAAATATATAACTGTAAAGAATATAATCTTTTTTGTAATAGCGTTATTGTTTTTGATTTTTATCACAAAAATTAAAGATATCGCAATATTGTTTTTTGCATCATACGTAATTGCGTGCTCATTGAATCCTCTTGTTGATAAAATGGAAAAAAAGATGAGCCGTTCATTGGCGTCTGTTCTTGTTTTGTCAGGAATTTTAATTTTGTCAGCCGGATTTTTGTTACCACTAATTCTTGTTGCAGGACATCAGATAAAATCATTCTTGCTAATGTTACCGGAACATATTGATACTGTTAAGAACTTTTTGTTATCAACTCCTTTTGTAAATCAATCTGCACTTGCGCAACTGGATATAGGAGAAGTTTTATCTACGGCATCAGGTTTTACTTCAAAATTCGTAAATGATTCTATCAATTTCAGTATGGAATTAGCTTCTGCTATTGTGTATTTTCTTGCTGCTTGTATTATTGTGTACTATTTTATGGTTGATAAAGAAACTGTTAGAAAAACTTATTGCAGCTTGTTTCCTAATCAAATGAAAAAGCGCGCGGAAGAAATTCTTGAATCAATTTCCGAAAAAATTGGCGGATATATGATTGCACTTGTTGTAACAATTGTTTTTGTTGGTGTAATGATGACAATTGCTTTGTTGCTATTAGGTGTGGATTATGCTTTATTATTAGGTGTTTTAACATCTGTACTTGATATAATTCCAGTTGTTGGACCGGCTTTGGCACTTGTTATAACGTTGCTTGTTGCTTACAAAATGGGAGTACTAACAATTGCACTTATTATTGTTTGGTATGCAATTGTACAGTGGGCAGAAAATAATCTGGTAAGACCTTATATTTTTGGCAAATTTCTTGATTTACACCCGTTAATAATTTACTTTTTCTTATTTGTAACAGCACAATATTTAGGCGTAATCGGAGTTGTATTTGCTCCGGCAATAGCAGCAACTGTTTGCGTTTTGATAGAAGAACTTTATATTAAGAATGTGAATTAATGGAAAAGAAATTATATAAACCTACAAGTGGAGATTACAATTTTTTGATGGCATATCCGGCTATCGAAGAGTTTGCATTGGCTTCTTTAGGGTACTTGTGGCTCTATCGTTTAGCCGATATGACAGAAGGTATAAATGCTATACGATGTGCAACTGATAATTTGCCGAACTTACGCAATATTGATAGCATAGCTTTTTCAATGTCTTTTGACTTTGATTTTATGGGTGTGTTTGAAATCCTTGAAAAACTCAATATTCCTCTTTATGCAAAAGATAGGGATGACAGTAATCCGATTATTTTTGCAGGGGGGCCTGTTCTTACGACAAACCCACGACCTTATGAAGCGTTTTTTGATTTCATGATGATAGGTGATGGAGAAGAGGGGTTTAAAAAAGTTCTGGAAATTTTAAAGAATCATAATAAGAAGGATGCGCTGGAACTTATTAAAGATATTGAAGGTATTTATATTCCAAATCATCCGGTAAAAAAAGCAACTGTAAAAATAGAAGATGTTATTTATACTCCAATTATCAGTGATAAAGGTTATTTTAAAGATACTTTTATTATAGAGGTTGCTCGTGGGTGTATGAATAGATGTGCTTTTTGTACTGCGTCATACTTAAACTTGCCTTTTAGAGCAAATGATTTTGATAAAATAATCGATTCAATAGATTTGGGGTTAAGTTATACTAACAAAATTGCTCTTCTTGGTGCCCAAATTAGTGCACATCCACAGTTTGATGAAATAATGAAATATTTGTCCGATAAGATTGATTCCGGTCAAGATATAGAAATCGGAATATCATCATTAAGAACCGACTCTGTAACTCCGCAAATGGTTCAAACACTTGTTAAAGGTGGACAAAGACATTCAACTATTGCAATAGAAGCTGCAAGTGAAAGATTACGTCGTTTTATTAATAAAAATCTGAAAGAAGAACAAATTTTAAATGCCGTTAAAGTGGCTCGAGAAAATGGGTTAAAAGGGCTGAAAATATACTCAATGATTGGAATTCCGAATGAAACTTATGACGATTTGGATGAATTTATGCGACTTGGAAAGAATATTAAAGCAGAAAATAAAGGTTTCAGTATTGAATTTTCTTTTTCATCGTTTGTTCCAAAACCAAATACTCCTTTCCAATGGTCAATGCGTGAAGATACAAAAACTTTAGAAAAGAAACAAAAATATTTAGAAAAAGAGTTGGCAAAAGTCGGAATTAGTGCAAAATTTTCTAGTATAAAGTGGGATTATTGGCAAGCTGTTATTTCTCGTGCGGATAGTAATTTTGCGCCTTTTTTAGTTGAAGTTTATAAACGTGGTGGCAAAATTGGTGCTTATAAATCAGCGCTCAAAGATTTGAATTTAAAAGTAAAAGATAGTTTTATGTTTGAAGAGCCACTGCCTTGGGACGTGATTTCTATAGAGCCAAGAAAACCGTTGTTAATAAATGAATATCATCGTTTGGAAAAACGACTTTAGTATAAACAAAAGAAAAACCACTCTGTTGGACAAAGTGGCGGAAAAAGGGAAAAGGGATTTAGGGAAAAATCTTACATCTTGTTTGTAGGCTTTAATTTGCCTTGTTAACTGAATATACCGAATGTTCTTTCGATGTTATCATTTCTAACTTTTTTGATTGACTCCATCTCTGTAGTTATTGATGTACGTTCGGTTTCCAGTTTACTCAAATCTCTATCAAACTTGGTATCCTTTTGATTTATGACTCCAAGTTCATGTTCATAAGTTGCTTCTGCTTTCTTTAAGTCAGCTTCATCTTGGACTTCTTGAATATAGTTTTGGTTAGTGCTTGTTGCAACACTCGTTTCTGTCCATTGTTTTTTGTCGGTATCATAATAGTCAATAAGGACTCTGCCGGAGCCAACCATATTATTTAACCATTCATTACCTTCGCTACCTGAAGCTGCTCCATCCATTGTTTGACAGCCGCCAGAAGCTTGAATTTCATCATACAAGCGAGTGTAGTAATTGAATTGGTCTTTAGGAAATTCTTCTGCATAATTTGTATCAAAATCAGCATTATCTGCACTAGGATCGCAGTTAAGTTCTTTGTTATCACTTTTATTTAAGCGCATGTAATTATAAATTTCGCTTCCGAAATTTGAATACAATACATTTCTAAAGTTGTCTAAAGCATCCTGTTTCTCAGCATTTGTTACGCCATCTTTGTTACTAACTTCTGTTAAGTTGTCATAAGCATTTTTTAATTTTTCATCAGTAGAATGGTTGTTATAAACCATTTCTTCTACTTCTGTCATCCAAAGGTCACCAATTGCTCCGCCTTCTGCGGCTTGGTTTTTGCCTGCACCAATAAATTGGCAGCATTTATCTTCGTTACCACCTTCACCTTGCCAGTAAGCATTTTCTGCCATGCCCAACATCGCCCATGCAAAACTGTATTTGTCATTGCCGTATTCTTCATAAGCTTGTGCCGTTTCAGAATCAACAATAACTTTGCCAGTGTTAGCGTCTTTTAGTGAATATTGTTTACAACGGTTTTCATCATACTTACATAAAGTATCAAAAGTAGCATCAATGAATGTACTTGTACCGTTTGAATTATTAAAAGCTACTTGAATTTTCTTCTTATCTAAAGCATCACAATAATTCTGATACAACTCGTCTTTTTGAGTTGCAAGCTGTATTTTCTGATTCTCGATGTTTTGTGCTTTGTATTCAACATCGTGGAGTCGGCTCGTCAGAGTTAATAATGTAGCTTGTGATGCTGCCATTCCCATAGCTTGAAATCGTCCTTTTTTTTGTTTCCCTGTATTATTGTTTACGGCACAATTCTCAAAAACTTTAGCATTTTTAGCAAAATGTTTACACGATATTAAGATTATGTAAGGAAATCTTAATATCGTAAAAAAATGATATATAATAAAATTGCAAAGGACGAATAATATATGAAGGAGAAAGATATGCAATCAGTTGAAGAAATTCTAGGCAAATTGGAAACAGCAGATAATACAACAAAAAATAAAATTGAAAATATTTTAGTTGATCAAGGCAAAGCTGTTGTGCCGGAACTTGTTCATCAACTTCAAGTAGTAAGAGGTGTTAAACGTGGTGTTGTTGCAATGACTCTTATCAGAATTGGTGAAGCTTCTGTTGAATATCTTAAAAAAGCTGCAAATAATAATAAAGATTTTGAATGGGTAGCAAAATACCTTATTTCAGAAATCAAAGGCGTAGCAGCATAGTTTTTGGGATACGTTGGTGGAAGAGAAGATTAAAGTTCAAATTTATACAGATGGTGCTTGTAGTGGAAATCCGGGACCCGGAGGCTACGGCACCATTCTGGTACATATAGATAATAATGGCATTAAACACGAAAAAGAGTTAACAGAAGGGTACAAGTGTGTTACAAATAACCAGATGGAATTAATGGCTGTTATAGCCGGGCTTGAAGCTTTGAAAAAGCCTTGTTTTGTAACATTGTATTCTGATAGCAAATACGTTGTTGATGCTTTTAACAACCACTGGATAGAAGGTTGGATTAAAAAAGGTTGGAAAACAGCAGGTAAGACTCCTGTCAAAAATGTTGAATTGTGGAAACGTTTATTGAGTGCAAAAGAAAAGCACGAAGTAGAATTTGTTTGGGTAAAAGGTCATGCCGGTCATGAGTTTAATGAAAGGTGTGACTCTTTAGCAGTTGCATCTTCTAAGTGCGATAATTTAAAAGACTTGGTATAATCCACTTCTTTTAATTAGCATTTATGTATTATGCCTGCTACATTTTATGCAAATTCGTAGCTGCATTCTAAAGATAGTCTAATGCTCAAACTGATTAACCATTCAAGCTGTAGTTGAAGTCTTCTTGGATATTGCTTGAAAGCATTGATTTTATTGATTCCATATAAGCGTTAACTTCTTCTAATTCAGCACTATTAGTTGTAATCTGAGTATCAATGTTTGTTTCCCAAGCTGTTAGTTGGTCAAATTCATCTTGATATTTTGCTGTTAATTTATCAAGTTCAGCTTCAAAATCAGGCATTTCTGTGTAATCAGTGTATTTTTCCTGCAAAGCTGCATCAGCATCAAATTGATCTTTATATTTATTTCTTAAAGCTCTTGTTTCAGCAGACTTTAAAGATTGAACATCTGCTTGAGAATATGTACCCAAAGATTTTTGAGATTGAAGTTGGGTAATCTCAAGGTTAAGTTGGTTACGTCTTAACTTGTAGCTTAATAATGTTTCATGTAAATTAGCGATTGCCATCTTTGTTCACCATCTTTTTAAGTCTTACATATATATAAAGTATTTACAGAAGATGTGATTTCAATAGTTAAAATAATCGTTACAAAAGTTAACACTTCGTTTTGAAAATTGATTGTTGCATAAAAAAAAGCCCCATTCTGGGGCTTAAACTTAATGTAAGATGGGGGTAAATGTAATTGGATTATATTTTCCCCACCAAACTTAATGTAAGATGTAAGATTATATAAGAGAGTGTGTTGTTTTAGTTTAGAAGTTTAGGAGTTGAGGAGTTTAGAAGGAATTTTACCCCTCACCCGAAAATCTAAGTTTCGCAAAGCTCAACTTGATTTTCTACCCTCTCCCGCAAGGGGCGAGGGTACGCGCCAAACTGGTAGGTGTGCCTATGAGGCGGAGCTTGTAAACTCTATTCTGTCTTGTAGTGTTTTCAAGGAGCCGACCCAATGGTCTTTTCTTTTTGTAACTTTTTCTTTTTAGTAAAGATTCTGTAGTTACACTATGAGGCGGAGCTTGTAAACTCTATTCTGTCTTGTAGTGTTTTCAAGAAGCCGACCGTGTGGTCTTTTCTTTTTAGTAAAGATTTTGTAGTTTCACTTCGAGGCGGAGCCTGTAAGCTTTATTCTGTCTTGTAATATTTTCAAGGAGCCGACCCAATGTCTACGTGCGTAGCACTTATGCGATGAAGTTGTTACCAAATCTGTTAGCACCGTAGAAGAAAGATTCTCTCATAACTTGTTGTAAGTTTCTTTTTCTAACGATTTTGTTACCGATTTTTGTGTTAGCGATATCTTCAACAGATTTTTGGTAGCAAGAGCTAACTAGAGAGTGAAGATATTTAGTAACTGAAGTTTCTTCGTTTGCTTCTTCTGGAGCAACTGTTTCTACTGCTTCAAATTCGTTGAAGAAGTTATCGATTGATTTGATTTCTTCGTTTGAAATTGTTTCTGTAGTGAATAACATTTGCTCTTGCCTCTCTTAATTATCTCTTATGTATATATAAAGTATTTAACTTTTTAAAAATTGCCTTTTTTGCTCTTAATTGTGAAGTTTTGTAACATTGAGTTTTAAAATCGGTTTTTTTTGAAACAAAAAGTAATGTTTTTGGTATAATTTTCAATGTGTTGGGGAGATTATGAGAGAAAGATTTCTTTTATTTATAATATTATCGTGTTTGGGGGTGTTTTTGTACATCTTCCAAAATTATGTAAATACGACTGTAGGTTTCGTTATTTTATGTGCGTGTATGGTTACTTATGGTTTGTATTCTATTGCTGCTACAAAGTATCAAAAGCGTAAGTTGAAGAAGCATCCGCTTGTTATCAATGAGAATTACAAACCGTTTGTTAGTATAATGATTCCGGCTCATGATGAGGAATATGTAATCACTAATACTGTTGAAAACATTTTGAGTATTGATTATCCCAACTTTGAAGTTATTGTTATTGACGATAGGAGCACGGATAATACTGCTGCTATTATTGAGGGGTTGGCTCAGAAGCATCCGCAGGTTAAAGCTTTAATCCGTGATAAGGATGCATTCCCTGGGAAATCTGCGGTTTTAAATGATGCTTTAAAGATTGCTAAGGGTGAAGCTGTTCTTGTATTTGATGCTGATGCAACTGTTGAGTCAGACTTTTTAAACAAATTAATTCCTCATTTAGAACCTGCTGATGTCGGTGCTGTTCAGGCCAGAAAGATTATCCGCAACAAGGATGTTAATTTCTTGACCAGATGCCAAAATAATGAGTATTCTTTGGATACTTATTTGCAAGTTGGCAGAGATGCTGTCAAGGGTGCTGTTGAACTTCGCGGTAATGGTGAACTTATTAAGAGAAAAGCATTAGAGGATATTGATGGTTGGAACAATTATACAATCACTGATGACTTGGATATGTCAACAAGACTTCATATAAAAGGTTGGGACGTTCGTTTTTGCCCTGAGGCTTGTGTTTATGAAGAAGGTATTGTGTATGTCAAACCATTGTTCAGACAAAGGCGCAGGTGGCTGGAAGGTACTATTAGAAGATATCTGGAGTATTTTGGCGCTGCGATGAAATCAAAGAAAATGTCTTTGAGAGCAAGATTGGATATGGCAATTTATATCACTCAGTTTATTATGCCATTATGGTTTATGATGGAAGTGACATTTAGAGTTATTAAATTACTAACGGATAAAATTGATCCTTACAGCTTGCATAATGTCTTGTGGTCTTCACTTATTGTATCAATGGCGGTTGGCTTAGGCTTCTTGTTTGCAATACGTTACAGTTTAAGAAGATATGACAATGTCCCAAGAATGAGTGCTTTGAAGCAAGCAATGGAAACGACAATATACTTTTTAGCAATCTGGTTCCCAATGGAATTGTTTATTTGTGGTAAGATATTGTTCTGTAAGAAAGATATGAACTGGGGTAAGACTGCCCATGGTTTGGTAAAAGAAGAACAAAACAGACTAGATAGTCTGGATAATGCAGACAAAGATAAAGAAGACCAATCTGTTTGTGATAGTGTAATGGCTTCTTAAGTAATAAAATGATAAAAGATTTAATATAGCGAGGTATAAATTAATGATGACAGATGTTGATAATTTTCAATATGTAAGAGAACACGTAAGAATGGTGCCGGATTTTCCGAAAAAAGGCATTATGTTTTTAGATATAACAACTGCAACCAAGGATGCAAAATCTATGCAGTATATGACAGATTTTTTGTATGAAACTTTTAAAAACGAAAAAATCGACTATGTTGCAGGTATAGAATCTCGTGGTTTTATCTTTGGTGCTCCGCTTGCTTATAAATTGAATGCAGGTTTTATTCCAATAAGAAAACCAAATAAACTTCCTGCTGATACTGTAAAAGAAACATATTCTTTAGAATATGGTACTGATACAATTGAAATGCACGCAGATGCTTTGAAAGCCGGTGATAAAGTATTAATTATTGACGATTTGTTGGCTACAGGTGGAACTGCTGTTGCCGCTTGCAACCTTGTTAAAAAAGTTGGCGCAGAACCGGTTGCAGCAGCATTTATTATTGAATTAAATCCGCTTAAAGGTAGAGCAAAAATAGAAGCAGCTGGTGTTAAAGTTGTTTCTATGCTTGATTATGATTTGGATTAATCTTGGTGTAATTTTACAATAAAAAAAAGATGCGATTAAAAACTCGCATCTTTTTTTATGATTCTAAGATTAAATTTCATCTCTAGCAAATAAATTTAAAAACGCATATATATGTTTCATCTTAGATTTTGGTAGAATTTTTTCTGCTATTACAGCACTTTCCTCTAATAGAGCAATTCTTTTATCTAATGTTTTTGGATATTTTTGTTTTGTAGAATAAATAAAAAGATCAGCTTCTGTTTTCAAATCTTTATTTTGTTCAATTTTATTTTCCAACAACAAAGGAATTTTATTAGCTCTTTTTGATTGTTCAGATGTCATACATTTTCTTACATTACTAATTTTATTTAACTCTGTATAAAAAGAAACAAGTGCAGCTCCATGCAAATTGTTTCTATTAGCAGTTTGCAAAAAATTTTTAATATGTTCTTTGCTATCAGTATTGTTAATAGTGCTTTGAACCATCAATTTTGCACTATTATTCAAATTTGTTATTGGACTAGTGTTTATCATAAAATTACCTCGGCTATTTACAAATCAAAAGGACTTTCTTCTTTGTAATAATTCTTTTTCCCTTTTTTAATTTTTGCGTTGCGTTTTTTAACATCATCTGAAACATTTTTGTAAGCGTTGTCTAATGATATTTTCGCAATTGGTTTATTTGTAGCTCTATCATTCACAATTAACCAAAAAGATTGTTTTACATTGCTCACAGAAAATGAAATTTTACCTGCATATCTATCCCCAGGTTTAAGTTGTGAGAACAATAATTTTGTATCACCAAATATTGAAGGATTGAATACTGCGTTATAATCATTCATAAGTGCTAAATCCATGCCGGAAAAAGCTTTTTTAGACATATTAGAAATTGATAATGATAATGTAATTGTATTAACTTCTCCAAACGGATCTTTTTCATACAAAATATTTGTGATTCTGATATCAAGTCCTGGATAATTAATTTCTTTTTGCTTAAGAGCTTCTTCTCTATATACAGGAAGTTCAGTATTGGATAGGATTTTTACCTTAATTTCATCCCCAGGAGCAATAAGTACGTTTTTACCTTTACGATATAAAGACATTCCAAGTCCGATAGTTCCGCCTAATGCTGCACCACCGGCAACCGTGTAACCTTGTGATGCAATTGCAGCTTCTAAACCAAGTGCTTGTATTGCAAAAATTCCACCGGCAACTCCTCCAACCGCAGTATAACCGACATCGGTTGCTATTATTTTCGTTGCAGCTTTTAATGGATGAAGTTTTGTAGACATTTTCCCTTCTATAGGAATTTCACGTCCATCGGGAGTGACAAGATAATCAAAACTCAAACTCAAATGTCCATCTCGACCAAGCCTTTTTGCTTCACTGGTTTGAATAATGGTCCCATGCGCAACGGTTCCTTTTGGAATAATAACTCCTTTATCTCCCATAACATCGCTTGTAACTTCTGCAAAAAATTCATCACCTTCCAGCGAAAAACTTCCGTCTAGAACTTGTGAAACGGTCATTTCAATAACATCTTTTTTATCAAGTGTATCTTTTTTATCAGTAAAAAGCTCTTTGTCCAATTGCGAATATTGATCGTCAAATTCAGCATGACCTTGAAACGGGATTTCTGCAATCGCCGTATTCATCACAAGAACACTTGATAATAATAATCCTGCTAACCTCTTCCTCATACCCCAATTATACTATGTTTTTTAAAAAATTCAAAATGTTTTATATAAGAAATTTGGTTGAATATACTAATACTATAAAAAGATATTGCTTAAAATACGTTTGCTTTAACCCACCCGCATTCATACGGCTCACGCAGTTCACCTACGACTGCGACCTCCCTAATCAGGGCGGTCTGTTCTATTTTCTACACAAAAGTAGGTTAGGGACTACCTGACAATATTGATAACTCTAATTCTGTTTCACAAGCAAACTATTATAAATATCAATTGTTGCAGTACAAATTCTTAGCTCTCTATCAACAAGGCTTTTTATTGTATTTTTATAGCATAATAATAATGCGCAATCCAAACCACTTTCTAAAGCTTTTCTTATTGGCTCATAAATCTCACGAGGGCGTGTTCTTGTTTCAATTTTATCAGCAAGAAAAATTATTTTTTCAAAAGTTGTCATGTTAACTTTACCAATAGTATGCCAACGAATTGCAGACAAAATCTCTTCATCTTCAATTCCAAATTCTTGCTTAGCTATATAAGCTCCGACCGGTGCATGATGTGTTTTGGGGCTACACAATTCGCCTTCTTCAAGATGAATTTTTGTATTAATAATTTCCGTTGTTTTATCTTTAGCCAAGTGCTTTGCACAATCATGAATCAAGCCTGTAAAATATGCTCTTTCTTCATCACAACCGAATTTTCTAGCAAGCTCCCTTGCGCATTCCGCTGTTCCCAAGGAATGTTCATATCTTTCTTCTGACAAATTTGCTTTTAACCAATTATTAATATATTCATACGTACAAGTCATTTTTATCTATATAATCCTTAACTTCTTTTATGTTATCGTTCTTATTTTTTCTAATGTCAGTGGATGATACATCCAAAAATTCCATTGGCGCCATTTCATAATCCCAACCGGACTTGTCACTTAATTCTACTCCGCGCGGAAATACAATAAAGTGTACTAAATTCTTCAATTCATCAGCTTTGTACCAGCTGTTGATTTTTTCAAAAGCATCTGTTCCGATAAGGAAGTTTAATTTCTCTTTTATATTATATTGCTCTATAATTTTTTTTACTGTAATTAAGGAATAAGAATTAGTATCCCGCTTATATTCTATATCAGAAACTTCGAATTTGGAGTTTTTAGAAGTTGCAAGTTCAACCATTCTGTATCTGTGTTTCGCCAGATTTGCGCTAATCTCTTTGTGTGGCGGTATATATGCAGGGATAAATATGATTTTTTCGAAACCATAATGCTTCAATGCAAAATTTGCCATCCTAAGATGTGCTTCATGTATTGGATTGAATGTTCCTGGAAATATACAAATTGCCATGCAAAACCTTTCTTGACATAATTTTACATCAAGAAAAATTGTTTTGCACTAGAAATTACTTTTCAGATAAGACTTAACAAGGGAAGAAATCCTTGCAAATATATTTCTTATCGTTCTTCTATGCTTCCGCAATCATAAGTTTAATCGCTTCAACTGCGGTCTTGATTGCACTTTCAGTATCGTGAGCAACAGGGTTTTCCAAACCTTGTTTTTCTCTTTCTTGATTAGCTACAACTAAGAATATTGAGCCGACTTTTACTCTCAAGAAACTTGCAACAGTGAACAAAGCTGCTGATTCCATTTCAGAAGCTAGACATCCCAGTCTTAACCAAGCATTCCACTTGTTCAAAAGTTCATAATTAACCGGCATAATATCAGGGCTGTGTTGACCATAAAAAGAGTCTTTACATTCTACAACACCAACGTGGTAAGGTTGGTTAAGTTTCTTAGCAGCATTTATCAATGATGTTACTATATCATAATTTGCAACTGCAGGGAATTCAATAGGTGCGTACTCTTTAGAAGTTCCTTCCATTCTTATAGCGCCTGTTGCAATAACTAAATCGCCACTTTTAACATCTAAATCCATACCGCCGCAAGTACCGACTCTGATAAACTTTTTGCCACCGACTTTAACCAATTCTTCCAACGCAATGGCTGCAGATGGGCCGCCAATACCTGTAGAAGTTACACTGACCTTAACTCCATTTAAGTAACCTGTGTAAGTGGTAAATTCTCTTCTATCTGCAACTAATTTTGCATCATCAAAATATTTTGCAATTTTTTCACATCTTTTTGGATCCCCAGGAAGAATAACGTATTCTCCGATATCTCCTTCTTTTAACCCAATGTGATATTGTGTTCCGTCTGTTGAATATTTCATATAAATCTCCTTTAGAAAAAACTATTTTAGCAATAATGTTTGTAAGTGTCAATATGAAAAAAGCTCCAAAAAATTGGAGCTTTTTTTCATATTGTTTTTGTCAGGCATTGCCTGACCTACTACTCTCAGATGGAACGAGGGTAAATAGGTGTGTTATAACAATTCTTTTAAATAGTTAGGCAAAGCAAATCTTGCGTTATGATATTCTTTATTATAGATTTTGCAAGTTTTAGTAATAGCTTCGCCTCTTCTTTCATCCCAATAAGAAAGTGGTTCAACGGATTCAGAACAGAATGCCCACGCCCAATATCCGCCAGGGTAAGTTGGAATATTAGAAGTGTATGTTGAACAAATTGGGAATACTTTTTTAAGAAGGTTATACATTTTTCTGATTTCTTCTTTATTAGTAAAAGGTGATTCAGATTGAGCTGCCATAATACCACCTTTTTTCAAAGAGCGTTTTACGTTTGTATAAAATTCTTCTGTAAATAAGCCTTCCCCCGGTCCCATAGGATCAGTTGAGTCAATAAGTACGATATCAAACATATCTTCTTTATCTTTAATATATTCAATTGCATCTTGAACAAGAATTTCGCATTTAGGATTATCAAGTTCACAAGCAATTGTTGGCAAATATTTTTTACAAGCATCTATTACCATACCATCAATTTCACAAAGAACAACTTTTTCTACAGTATCGTGTTTTAGAACTTCTCTAACTGTTCCGCCATCACCACCGCCAATAACAAGAACTGTTTTTGGTGCTTTGTGGTGCATCATAGGAATATGTGCAATCATTTCGTGATAATGATATTCATCACCTTCTGTTGTCATCATCAAATCATCCAATGTCAAAACACGTCCTAATGTTGAATCAGATTCGAAAACTTCTACTTTTTGAAAAGGTGATTGTTCACAGAACAATGTATTTTTTCTTTTAATAGCGATACCATAACCGCCAGGTGTTATCTCTTGATAAAATTCTGTCATAGTTTTATACTCCCTGCTAATATATGTACGTGCAGGTGGAATACTTCCTGTCCTGCATCTTTTCCTGTGTTAATAACTGTTCTATAAGATTTTAAGCCGGCTTTTTTTGCTGCTTCTTTTACAGTCATCATTAATTTGCCCAATAAAACTTCGTCATCCAATTCATTCAATGATTCTACGTGCTTTCTTGGAACAACAAGTAAATGTGTATCCGCTTTTGGATTAATATCCTTGAATACAACTGCGTATTCATTTTCATAAACAAATTCTGTATTAAAATCACCGTTGATGATTTTGCAGAAAATACAATCTGACATAGCATTCTCCTTCTAATGTATACAATTTTACCAAAAAAGAAGGGGATTTTTATAAATAGAGAGGTAAATGTGAATTTATGTAAACTATTTTTAATCCAATCTTAATTCAGCATTTTCAGTATCTACTATTTCGCTTTCAGTTTCATAATATTCTTGCGAAAGTTGTGTATCTGTGATTTTTGCATCTACAAGTTTTTTCAAAACCTCAATATAATCAAGGCATTTTTTACCTTTAATACCAACAGTTTCCATCTGAATTTCACCATTT
>CABQIM010000014.1 GCA_902464375.1 uncultured bacterium
TCAGATTTTATATTTAAAATTATTATTCAAAAATTATATAATATTATAAACATAAAAAACGGAACTATAGTTAGTTCCGTTAATACCTTATTCTTTAGTTTTCTCTCTATCTCGTGTTTTTTCTCTCGTCTTCTCTCGTAACTCTTTTCTAAGCCTTGCTTTCGCCTTTATCTTGCACTTTTGCTGCTTCCTCTTTTTGTTTTTCTTCGTCCGCAGCTTCACTCTTTTTATCTTGCTCATCTACATACATTGTAGCAAATTGAGCGTACAAATCTGAATCATCCATAATTTCATCAAGATCCAAATAATTATTTTCATCAATATTTGCTTCTTGATATTTATCAGCATCTATATCATATCTTTGTGCTTCATTACGTGTTAACTTATCAGCACCGATTGTTTTTACGATAAAGTTTCTTAAAACATTTGCATTAATATTAGTTGACATATCTTGTCTCCTTATTATTTAATTTCATCTTACATATATTTAAAGTATATAAAAATTATTCAATTTCAGAGAAAGCTGAAATCGTTACAAAAGTTTACAATTATCGAATTATTGAAAATAACACGCAATTTAGTGCTAAAAAAATACATATAGCACTAAAATTTATGTAAAAGCGGAATTCTATACAATAGTCTAAATACTACCGTTTTCCACTAATTTATTCAGAACATCTATTGCTCTTTGAGAAAGCTTTTCTGTTTTCAATTTTTTATTTTTTCGTTCATTCTTCGGCAACTCAATAGGACTAACAATCGCCCAATTAGAATTGGTTGGCTGCAGTGGTAAATATCTCAAGGAGCCATCTCGCGAAGAAATATGTTCAAGATGTGCTATATCCGTAATATAGAAAGTTAATGCTCCAAGCATTGTTTCAAGAGGAAGTTTAACCAACTCTTTTCCTTGAATTCTTTTTGCTATATTAATTCCTGCTAGCATTCCGGTTGCAATAGATTCAGTATACCCTTCCGTACCGGTAATTTGACCGGCAAAGAACAAACCTTGACGTTTCTTAGTTTCCAATGTCTGGTTCAGAATCTGAGGGCTATTTATAAACGTATTTCTATGCATAACACCATATCTTACAATGTTCGCATCTTCAAGCCCCGGAATAGAATGTATGAGTTCCTTTTGCGCTCCCCACTTAAGGTTAGTTTGAAAGCCAACGAGGTTAAACAAAGTTTTTGCAGAGTTATCCTGACGCAATTGAACTACTGCATAATTCTCAACACCGGTTCTTTTATCAATAAGTCCGACCGGTTTCATAGGTCCAAATCTCAAAGTGTCAACACCTCTTGAAGCCAAAACTTCAACCGGCAAGCAAGATTCAAAAAACTTTGCGCTCTTATCAACCTGATGTTGTTCAATACGTGGCGCATTTATTAATATATTATAGAAGTTTTCATACTCTTCTTTATTCATCGGACAATTAATATAAGATGCTTCACCTTTGTCATATCTGGATGCCCAAAACGCTTTATCAAAATTAATAGAATCCACCTCTACAATCGGCGCAATTGCGTCAAAGAAGTGCAAATGTTCATTTTGTGTAAATTCTTTTATTGCTTCTGCAAACTTATCGCTAGTAAGCGGTCCTGAGGCTATAATAACATTTCCATCGGGAATTTCTGTAATTTCTTCTCTAATAAGCTCGATATTCGGGTCATTTTTGATTTTTTCAGAAACAGCGTTTGAGAAATCCTCTCTGGCTATAGCCAAGGCATTCCCTGCCGGAACTGAGTTTTCGTAAGCGATTTTGATAAGCTCACCACCCAGAATTTGCATCTCCTTTTTTAAGAGTCCGCTTGCATTGGTAATATCTGAAGAACCCAAGCTGTTTGAGCACACAAATTCTGCACAGTCGCCGGTAACATGAGCGCCAGTAGTTTTATTAGGACGCATTTCGTATAATTTGACCTTTATTCCTCTTTTTGAAAGCTGTAAAGCCGCTTCTGAGCCAGCCAATCCGGCACCTATAATTTTTACTTCTTGCATATTCATCCTTGTCATTATTCCCCAAAACCTTTTTTCTGAGCAAAACGGTAAACTCCCCTTACGGGATAGCCCCCACCCGAATTTCTTAATTTCGCGAAGCTCGACTTGAAATTCTATCTCCCCCCTTGGAGAGGGTACACTCCATACTTATCGTTATATCGACAAACTAACTACCTATAACAATATGCTACTAAATTTTTAGCCTTGTTCAATCCAACTTCTGATTTTTTCACCGGCTTCTGAATCATCAACACCATCGAATTCACGTTTCAATTCTCTTAATGCTTCTCTAATTTCTGCTCCGGAAGTAGGAATTGCAACCGGCTTATTTTGTTGCTCCAATAGTCCTTGTTGCAATTGAGATTGCTTTTGAATCATATCAGCGGCATTTACACTCAAATCCTTGATTTGTTTTTCTTGAGCTTCGTTCATAGCTCTCAAACGTTCTAATTCTTCTTGTTGAGCAGCTTTTGCATTATTTATTTTTTGACTCAAAGCCTTATGACCAAAGAACAAACCGAATGCTAATAATGCTATTGCCAACCACCAAGGATTGCCGTGTTCTGCTTTGATTGGAGCTTTAACATTCTTGTCACCTGCCATAAATGGGTCAAGAGAATCTGCAAACGCAATTGTTACATTGTCAGGAGTTGCTTTTGGGCTAGCTGCGTGGGCTACCAATTCTTTCAACTCTTCAAGAGTTAACTCTACAGGAAGCGCATCTTTTTCTAAAGTAACAGCAATTGAAATTTCTTCCAATGTTCCAGGGGACATATATTCATTAGTTTGTGTTTTAGTCACTCCATACTGCGTTTCTCTTGCTGTTCTTGAATAGCTTCTGTTTTGTGTTGAATCAGAACTACCTGCCGGCAAACCATTTGGAAGATATACACTAACTGCATTTGTATTTTTATTAACATCCTGAGTTTGGTCTCCCAAGCCTTCTGAGAAGGTTTGTTCATTTACAGAAGCTTTTTTATTTGGATCATATTCAATAGTAAACTTTTCAACAGGAGCTTGCTTTAAGAACGTACTAACTGTTGCCACATACTTACCTTGACCGATTAAACGATTCAATTGGGTTTGAACCTTTTCTTGCATATACTTATCATTTTCTTGCAAACGTGCAAGCATTTCTGACTGAGCATCAACAAGGCTGTTATAAACATGTCCGTTTGTATCTGTTATTGAAATATTTTCAGCTTTCAAACCGGAAACACTACCCAACAATAAATTAGAAACAGCTTTTACCGTTCCCATATTAAGAGTTTGACCGACTGCAACCTGCAATTGAACAGTTGCTGTAACCGGTTTTTGGTTCTGCGTAAACATTGTTTGTTCCGGAATAGAAATAAATACAGACGCATTTTCAATTCCGTCAATTCTTCTGATAAGACGAGCCAATTCACCGTTCATAGCTCTAACAAGTCTGATTTTCTTATCTTCTTTTGTTGAAGTAAAATCACCTTTATCAAAGATTTCCAAACCTACATTCTGGTCGTACAAACCACTTTCAACAATAACCATAATAGCACGGTCACGTTGTTCTGTTGTACATTTTTTCATTCCCGGAGTACAATCACCTTTTTTAAGTTTTAATACTGATTTTGTACCATCGACTGCACGAGCTGCAACAATATTATTCCTTGCAAGCAAAGCTTGAATTTCCAAAGCCTTACCTAAATTATCCGTAGTTAATAAATCTACATCTTCTTTTAAAGGTTCTTTACTTACGTCAATTTGTTCGTTTTTTGATTTATTTGAAGCCGCTATTGTACCGCAGACTATAAATACTACCAAAAGCAGAACAACACCTCCTACAATTGAGGCTAAAAGAATCTTATTCTCTAATAACTTTTTAAAATCCATAATCCTGCCCTATTAATAATATTATACACATATAAATCAAATATGAGAAGCCTAAATTTGAATTTGCATTATTTTATCATACGCTTGGATGACTTTACCCGTTGCTGTCGTTGCTACGTTAACTGCAATTTCAGCTTTTGACATAGCAACCATAACATCATGGATATCAACATTTTCGGAGCCCATCATCGCATCTTTCAACAAGTTATCCGGAGCGTTCATTGATGTATTAAGGTTTTCAACCAAACCGGACATCACACTTTGAAAATTATTAGTCGCAGGTTCTTCAACTCTATTCATTCTAGCTGATGGGATACTTCCCCAACTATCTAGCTTTGTATGTTGAATTCTTGCTTCTAAATCGTATCTTGGATAAAAACCGTTAAACATATATCTCACCTCTTTTTGTTTTATATCGGCATATATTTCATTTTTTTGAATTTTTTCTATATAAATACTCCATTTGTAGTATCGTTTTAATAATTATTAAAGAAAAGTCAATATTTGCCGTTAAAAATATAGGTGTACTATATAATTACTTTACCTCGGTAAATGTATTGTAAGATAAGGATGAATTATGAATTTACATGAAGAATGTTTGCTAAAATATTTACTCCATCCGTTAGATTTATTGCAATCAACGGAACTACTGAAAATCAACAACAGCATTATTGAAAAAGGGCTTGTTGGTGACAAATTTCTATCTAAAAAAGTAAAAATTAATTACACAAGAATATAGAAGGGGAGCTATGAAAAATCTTATTAAAACAAAGTGGTTCATCTATGGAACCTACTTACTACTAGTTATGGCAACTTTATTAATCGGTTTTGTACTATTACAAAACAACGAAACTCTAAAAAGCGTCTTTGTTTCGTTCTTTAAAGTTGCAGAAAACAGAACTTTTGACTACAGACAAAGACTTAGAGTTATTCACAAACATCCGACTCCAAACAAAGACATTGTTGTTTTGGCGATTGATGATGCAAGTTTAGAAAGCCTTTGGGATAAATATGGCGAATGGCCGTTACCTAGAAATGTGTATGGCGATTTAATTAACTATATTGAAAAAGAAAATCCGCAAGCTATCATTTTCGATTTGATGTTCATAAAATCAATAAAAACAGCACCAAATGCTGACAAATACCTTTCTGACACAATGAATAAATATCCTAATGTTTATACAGCAATGAATCTTGATAGAGAAACAACTGACGTTAGATTGCCAATTGATTTACCTTCAAGAATATCTGTAAATATTAATAATAAATCAAAAGTTGATTTAAAGAAGAAAAATTACTACACAAATTGCAGACCAATTTTGTCATCTTTATTAAATGGTAAAGTAAATATTGGTATGGTTAACGTCTTAAGAAGCGGTGACGGAATTTTAAGAACAGTTGCACCTATTGTAACCTATAAAGACAATTTCTATCCTTATGTATCTTTTAAAGCCGCAGCTGATTATATAGAACAGCAATCTGTTAAAGATTTTGATATCAACTCTAAAGGCAATTTAAAAGTAGCTGACACACAAATTCCTTTAACAAAAGATGGTGATGCTATTCTTAACTGGTACGGTGGAACAGAAACTCACACTGTAATTCCTATGTACAAAATTATCAAGGAAATGAATGGAGATCTCGCCAAAGGCATTACTCCTTTTGATTTCAAGGATAAAATCATTATCATCGGAACTACAGCAATGAGCTTGCACGATACAAAGAGTGTTCCTGTTCAAGATAATGTTTATCCTGGGGTTGAAGTTCATGCAACATTCTTTAACAACATGTTAGATAATAATTTTATTAAAAAAACTGATGTCTTTGTTGATATTGTTATTATCTTGGCGGTTATAGCTTTAGTTGGTGCTATAGTAATGCTTTCTACTTCAACTTTGTTTGCATTTTTATCTACAACACTATTTGGAATAGCTTATCTATTTATTTCTTACTACATAATGGAATTGTATAATATCTGGATACCTGTTGTACTTCCTATAATGTCAATTATCTTGTCATTTGCACTATCATTCCTTGCAAAATATCTATTAAAAGCAAGAGATTTTGAATATCAATATAAGCTTGCAACTATTGACGGTTTGACAGAATTATATAACCACAGATATTTTCAAGACACATTAAGAAAGCAAATGGATATTGCAAGAAGATACAATCAACCATTTTCTTTAATAATTGCTGATATTGACTTTTTCAAAAAATTTAACGATACATACGGCCACCAAGCCGGTGATGCTGTATTAAGACAAGTTGCACAAATACTCAAAAACAATTCCAGAACAACAGATTACGTATGTAGATATGGTGGTGAAGAAATGAGCATAATCTTGCCGAACACATCAGCAGAAGAAGCTATGAACCACGCAAACAGACTTTGCAAAGCTATAGCAGAAAAGCCATTCCATTTAACCCCTGTTGATACAGCACCTGTTACAATCAGTTTAGGAGTTGCTACATTCCCTGAGAATGCTCAAACTCCGCAAGATTTAATTGAATGGGCTGATAAAGGTCTGTATTACGCAAAAGAACACGGAAGAAATCAAGTTGGAAGATATTAATTTCGGGAGAAGAGAGAGAGAAAAAGGGCGGTGCACAAAATATGCACCGCCTTTTTTTTAACATTACTTTAGTTTGGCAAACAATTCTTCAAACTCCGGAAACGAAATTTTTGTCCACTCGAATCCGTTTATTGCAATTTCATTTTCACAAACCAAACCTGCAATAAAGAAACTCATAGCAAGGCGATGGTCATGATAACATTCAAGCTCTGATTTTACAGGAACTTGCGCCAAAGGCTTTTTACCCACCACAGTAAATCCGTCTGGTGTTTCTCTAATATCAACACCGATTTTAGTTAATTCTTTTACCAAACATTTTATTCTATCAGACTCTTTGTTTCTTAAATCTTCGGCATTTTTAACTACCGTTTCACCTTCAGCTTGAGAAGCTAATACGGCTATAACAGGTAATTCATCTATCAAACGCGGAATATCGGAACCTTCAATTGTACAAGCCTTCAAACTATCATTATATTGAACTCTTAAATCAGCACAAGGTTCTCCTGAAACAACACGCTCATTAAGTATCTCAACTCCTCCACCCATTCTCTTTACGATATCCAAAATTCCGGAGCGAGTAGCATTAATGCCTACATTCTTTATAATAAAATCAGAACCTTTTACTATTAAACCGGCAACAATAAAAAATGCTGCAGAAGATATATCACCAACAACATCAATATCTTTCGCAATTAATTGAGATGGTTTGACAGTAACAGTAGTTCCATTTGTTACAATATCAGCACCTAAATAATTAAATAATCTCTCCGTGTGGTCGCGAGAAACGTAAGGTTCTGTAAAAGTTGTTGCTCCTTCTGCATTAAGCCCTGCCAGCAATATGCAAGATTTTACTTGTGCACTTGCAAGCTTTGAGTTATAGTCAATACCATTGAGTTTTCTCCCAAATATTTTTAATGGAGCATGAGCATTTTCGGATTCTATATTAGCGCCCATCATTGACAAAGGTTCTATAACACGTTTCATTGGACGTTTAGAAAGACTTGCATCACCAACTAAAACAGAATTAAAATTCTGTCCTGCAAGTATTCCTGACACCAAACGCATTGTTGTGCCGGAATTACCGCAATCACAAACACCATTCGGCGCTTTTAAAACTCCGTCAGAAGATATTTTTAAAGTCTTTTCATCAAGAAATTCTATATCAACTCCCAACCCCTTAAACAAATTCAGAGTAGAATGGCAATCTGCGCCACTAGAAAAATTATGGACAACACATTCTCCTCGAGCAATTGATGAGAACATAACAGCTCTATGTGAGATTGATTTATCAGAAGGAATAGTAATTTCACCTCTTAGAGGTTTATCCAATTTAGAAATTTTCTTTAGCATTCTATTTTCTTACCACTTCAAAAATTTCTTTACATTTACTAAAAACTTTTTCTGCATCAGCTAGAGCAAGCATATTTGGTCCATCACATAATGCTTTATCAGGTTCAGGGTGAACTTCAAAAAACAACACATCTGCTCCTGCTGCCATAGCTGCATTAGCTAATGTTGGAACGAATCTTCTATCACCGCCTGTTGAATCACCGTTAGACCCTGGCATTTGCACACTATGAGTTGCATCAAATACAACAGGATATCCAAATTCTTTCATTATAGGAACTGCTCTAAAATCCACAACCAAATTGCCATATCCAAAAGTTGCCCCTCTATCAGTCAGCATAATTTGATGATTACCTGCATCTTCTACTTTTTTGACAAGGGTTCCCATCTGCTGCGGAGCCAAAAATTGTCCTTTTTTGATATTTACAATTTTTCCTGTTTTTGCAGCTGCAACAAGCAAATCAGTTTGACGGCAAAGAAACGCAGGGATTTGCAAAATATCAGCAACTTCTGCTACAACCGCAGCTTGTTCCGGCAAATGAATATCCGTAACAATTGGTAAATCAAATTCTTTTTTGATTGCAGAAAGCATTTCTAAACCTTTTTCTAGTCCAGGGCCTCTGTATGAGGTTATAGAAGAGCGGTTTGCTTTGTCAAAAGAAGATTTAAAAACATAGTTAATATCTAACTTTTCACAAGCCTTCTTTAAACTTTCTGCCGTAGTTCTAAGTATATCCATAGATTCTGCAGCACAAGGACCTGCTAGAATTGTTAACTTATTCGCACCAATTTCAAAGTTTTTTAATTTTAATACGTTCATATATGTACTCCGAGCAACTGCTTATCCAAAATGTGGGACGGCACAAATTAACCGATATCCCAACGTCCGCAAGTTCCGCCCCAACGAGCTACGATATTACCTTTGATATCACCAATTTTTTCTACGTGGTGGATTGGAGCCGCACCTTCCAAAATTGTGATAACTTCACAGTTGTTAGAACATCCCGTACACTGACAAGTTACAGATTGGAAGTTCATACTACCAACTTCCCAACCTTTGAACTTAGTTTCAGCTTCTGTATACTGGTGATTTTCCATTGCTAGAAGTGCTGCACCGATTGCACCCATAGTTTGGTGATTTTCCGGAACAACAATCTTTGTATTAAGTGCTTCTTCAAAGGCTTTAACCATACCGGAATTTGTTGCAACACCACCTTGGAAGGAAATTGTAGGAAGAAGTTCTTTTCCTAAAGCAAGGTTTGAAAGGTAATTTCTAACAAGCGCTTGGCAAAGACCATATAATAAATCTTCAACAGGATAACCTAGTTGTTGTTTGTGAATCAAGTCACTTTCAGCGAAAACACCACAACGTCCGGCAATACGTGCAGGATTTTCTGATTTCAATGCTGTTTCACCAAACTTTTCAATAGGAACATTCAATCTTTGTGCCTGGTGATCCAAAAAACTTCCTGTTCCGGCTGCACAAACAGTATTCATTGCAAAATCTGTTACGATACCATCTCTCAAGATAATGATTTTACTATCTTGTCCACCGATTTCAAGAATTGTTTGAACCCCTGGAATATTTGTACTTGCAGCAACTGCGTGAGCTGTAATTTCATTTTTTACAACATCCGCACCAACTAAAGCTCCTGCGAGGTTTCTACCAGAACCAGTTGTACCAACGCCTTTTACAGAATATTCACATAAAGCTTGTGAAATAATTTGTTTTAAGCCGTTTTGTACCGCATCAACAGGTTTACCGGCTGTTTTTAACATATAAGAATCAACGTATTTACCTTTTTCATCTACAAGTGCTAATTTTGTAGTAACAGAACCAACGTCAATACCTAAATATACATCTAAACTCATCTTTTTACCTTCTTCCCTTAAAATCTAATGCATTTATTGTATCACAAAAATGAATAAGTTTGTTATTGAATTTTATTTTTATATTGCACATAACCTTATATTATATTTTATGAGCTAAATACATTCCTCCCAGAGTTGAAGCTAAGCCGATAAAACAAGTTAAAAATAAATAAGTTGTTCCGTGTATAATTTTACCATTTTTTATTAATTCAAAAACTTCAAAATTAAAAGTTGAAAAAGTCGTTAGCCCGCCTAAAAATCCAACTGTTAAAAATAGTTTTATGTGCTGCGGGAAAATAGTTGTTTTTCTTGCAAGCAAACCAAAAACAACACCGATCACAAAACAGCCCAATATATTAACGGCGAATGTACCAAAATGTGGTAAACCAACCAATCTTTGGGAACATTTTGTCATTAAAAATCTAATCAGCGAGCCTAATCCTCCACCCAAAAACACCGCAATAAACTCATATAACATGATAACTTCCCTTCTATAATAATTAATGTAGAAGCCATCAGCTATTTACAGCGGTTGTGGTGAGCCTCATCATCTTTAATGCAAATCGTTTACTCCAGTTCAGAACGTTCAATTTCTTGTTTTGTAGTAAATTTAACAATATCGCCTTCTTGAATATCATTAAATTTAACAAATGATAAACCGCATTCAAAACCTTGAGCGACTTCCTTAACATCATCCTTAAATCTCTTAAGTTGATCAACTGCGCCCTTAAAGATTTCTTTACCATCTCTATAGATTGTAGCGGTATCATTTCTGTTAATCTTACCTTCTGTAACATAACAACCAGCAATTTTTTGAATTTTACCAATTGTAAAGATTTGTCTTATTTCAACTTGACCTGTTACAATTTCCTTAACCTCAGGTGAAAGTAAAGAAATCATAGTTTTTTCAATATCCTCTAAAATTTGATAGATGATATCATATTTCTTAATTGTAACACCTTCTTTTTCTGCTGCTGCTAGTGCATTTGAATCTTCTTTTACAGTAAAACCTAAGATTAATGCATTCGATGCAGACGCCAACATAACATCAGCTTCTGAAATATCACCAACACCAACGTGAATGATTTTTGTAACAATTTCTTTTGATTCAAGCTGAGCAATAGCTTGTGATACAGCTTCTGCAGAACCATGAGTATTAGCTTTAATAATCAAGTTCAATTGCGGAATATCGCCATCTGCATCACCGGCTTCTCTTCTCATATGAGCTGGAAGCATTGCATCCAATCTCTTATTACGTTCTTTTTCTTTACGCTTTTCAACAATTGATTTCATTTCTTTTTCGTTTTTAACAACTTCAAAGAAATCACCTGCATTTGGCACTTCTGTTAATCCTAAAATTTCAACCGGAGTTGATGGTTCAGCTTTAACAATTCTTTCACCAGAATCTGAAAGCAAGGCTCTTACTCTACCACAAGCAGTGCCTACAACAATACAATTACCTGCTCTTAACGTACCATTTTGAACAAGTAATGTTGCAACAGGACCTTTACCTTTATCAAGGTTTGCTTCAATTACTACACCGGAAGCTTCTGCTTTTGGATTAGCTTTAAGGTCTTGTACTTCTGCAACAAGTAAAATGTATTCCAATAATTCATCTATACCTGTTCCTTGAAGTGCTGAAACGTTAACGGTAATTGTATCACCGCCCCAAGCTTCCGGAACAAGTCCATGTTCTGTTAATTGCTGAAGAACTCTATCTGGATTTGCACCAGGTTTATCACACTTGTTAACAGCAACAATAATAGGAACTTCTGCTGCTTTTGCGTGGTTAATTGCTTCTATTGTTTGCGGCATGATACCATCATCAGCAGCAACTACCAAAATTGCGATATCTGTAGCTTTTGCACCTCTGGCACGCATTTCCGTAAATGCTTCGTGACCAGGAGTATCTACAAATACGATTTTCTTTTCGTGTTTATTGTCTAAATATACTGTATAAGCACCGATTGACTGTGTAATACCACCAACTTCGGTTGCAACAATTTTGTGCTTAGAAGCTCTAATGCTATCAAGCAGTGTAGTTTTACCGTGGTCAACGTGACCCATAATACTAACAACCGGAGCACGTTTTTTAAGAAGCTTCTTGTCAACTTCTGTCAAAGCTTTTTGTTTTTGTTCTTTTTCAAGCTCTTCTTCCATAAAAGCTTCAATATCTTCTTCTAAAACTTCTAATTCATATTCTGCACAAACCTTCTTAATAGTATCTACATCAATAAGCTGGTTTACAGTTGCCATAATACCTTGGAACATAAGGAATTTAACAATTTCAGCAGGAGTTTTATGAATTTTATCAGCTAATTCACTAATTGTCATTGGTTGATTAACAACGATTTGTTTAACTTCTGCTTGTTCTTCTTCCTTGTGAGATTTCTTTTTGTGCTTTTGTGCAGCAGCTTTTTCCAAAGAAATCATTTCTTGGTCTTCTTTTTTAGAATTGAAATCTTTGTCTTTTTTCTTTCCTGCATCAACTTTTCTCTTGCCTGCAGGATTGCTCTTACCTTCGTAAATTTCTTGAGGAATAATTCTTCTCTCAACTAATTTCTTTTCTTGAGGTCCTTTTCCTGCCGGTCTTTTATTTTTGTCATCAGCCGGTTTTGCAGGCTTTTGAGGAGCACGTCTTACAATTTCGATTCTTGATTGATTTTTAGGGTACTCAATTCTTGTACGCTCAATTCTTACCGCAGGCTTCTCAACTTTCTTTTCAACCTTTTCTACAAGAGGCTTCTTTTCTTGTGCTGCCGGTTTCTCTACGCGTTCAACTCTTTCGATTCTTTCTACTTTTTCAATTCTTGGAACTCTTTGAACTCTTTCGATACGCTCAACTTTTTCAATCCTAGATACAGCAGGCTTCTCTTCTTTAGAAGCGGTTGCATCTTTTGAAGCGTCTTCTACCGGAGCCGGTTTTGCTTTTTTTACAACAAAAGCTTTTGGCTTTGTATTGCTTTTCTTTGGCGCAATTCCTAAATGTTCCTTAAGCTTTTTAATTTGCGTAGGATTTACAGTATTAGAGTGCGACTTTACTATAATATCTATTTCTCCAAACTTTTCTATGACCTCTTTACTTGTCATACCAAGTTCTTTTGCTAATTCACTAACTCTTATACTGTCCATTCAATAGTCCTTTCGATTAATTTTCTTGATTAAGCTGTTCTAAAAGTGTCGCTTTTTCAAGAGCTGCGCTTGTTTTTAACGCTTTATTCAGTTTTGATTTTTTTAATGCTAATTCTATACATTTTTGATTATAACAAAGATATGCTGATCTGCCAAATGTTTTAGAATTTGGATTTATAACTAATTCTCCACCCTTTTCGGTTTTCATAACCCTAATAAGATTTTCTCTTGGTTTAAATTCTCCACATCCAACGCATTTTCTTTGTTTGTTCATATTTTCTTTATAACATAAACAATATTAAAATTAAACAATTATAATCATAGATAAGTAGGTCAGGCATTGCCAGACCCACATTTTGTTTTAAACTTCTGCTAAAAAAATTACTCATAAAATGTCATTTTGTGAGTAATTTTTTATATAGACTTTAACCTGTCAATTTTTGTCAGGCAGTGCCTGACCTACTTTATCCTAACTTTCTACACTTGTGTTTCAGCCAATTTTTCCAACTTCAGCTTCTGGTCATATTCAGTTAGCAAGTTGATAAGCTCATCCAAGTCGCCGTCAATAACAGTCCAAACGTTGAGGTTGTGATTAATACGGTGGTCAGTTAAACGACCTTGTGGGAAATTATAAGTCCTAATACGTTCACTTCTGTCACCTGTTCCAACTTGCGAACGTCTTAAATCTGTAATTTCTTGCATTTGTTTTTGAACTTCCATATCGTAAAGTTTTGCTTTCAAAATTTGCAAAGCTCTTTCTTTGTTTTGCAATTGTGAGCGTTCTTCTGTACAAAAAATCATAATACCAGTAGGTTTATGGAATACACGAGCAGCCGTTTCAACTTTGTTAACGTTTTGACCGCCTGCACCACCTGAACGTGCAGTAGAAATTTCAACATCATTCATATTAAGTTCAACTTCAACATCATCAACTTCCGGCATAACTGCAACTGTTGCCGTAGAAGTATGTACACGTCCTTGAGATTCCGTAGCAGGAACTCTTTGAACCCTGTGAACTCCTGATTCGTATTTAAGTTTAGAATAAATACTATCACCTTTCATAGAGATAATAACTTCACTTACACCACCTGCTTCACAGTCAGTTTTACTTAAAATTTGAGTTTGCCATCCCATTTTATCAGCGTATCTCATGTACATTCTCATCAAGTCACCGGCAAAAATATTAGCTTCGTCACCACCTGCACCACCACGGATTTCTAACATAATATCTTTATCATCCATTGGGTCACGTGGCAGAAGAAGAATTTTCATTCTTTCTTCGTACTCAGGAATTTTCTTCTCATTTTCTTCCATTTCCGCTTTCAAGAATTGTTTCATTTCTTCATCTTTTTCTTCGTGAATCATTTGCTTAGCTTCGGCTATTGCATCTGTAGCCTTTTTCCACGCATAATATAATTCAACAGTTTCTTCCATTGATTTTCTTTGTTTAGACAAATCTCTAAATTTGTTATAATCAGCTATTACATTAGGATCAGACAGAGTTTCACCTAACTCAACATACTTTTTCTCTATCTGAACAATTTTATCTAACATGTCTTTCATAATTAATTTACCTCTTTAGAATTCAGTATAATTCAAACAAAATTCTATGTCTATTTACACATATCACTCACAAATTGTTCTTGCTGTTTCATACTAATGAATGAAAAATTGTTACAAACTTGATAAAATTATTAAGATGTATTAAAATACCAGTAAATTAATTTTGAGTAGAGGGAATTTGTTGATATGAAAAAAGCTTTAATGATAGTATCTGTGCTTATTGTTGCAGTTATTTCAACGGCTTGTATAAATAATATGGCAGTTCAAGAACTTAATAATAAAGCTGCCGAATATATGCAAAAAGGTGATTATGAATCAGCTATGAACAGACTTCAAGCTAGTTTAGACTTGGATGCCACTATGTATGAAACATATTATAACCTTGGTGTAGCAGCTATTAATGCTCAAAAATATGATAAAGCTATTGAAGCACTAGAAGGCGGCATAAAAGTTAAATCTGATTTTGCAGATTTCTATTATTCATTAGGGATTGCTCAAAATAGTCTTGCTGACGAAATTTTAGACAAAGATAGCGATGAAGTTTCTGATGCTGAACGTAATGCAGAAATAAATAAAGCTGATGATGCACAAAAAGAAATTTCTGCAGAAGATAAAGCTAAAGTAGAAGAGTTGAAGAAACAAGCATTAGATAATCTTAAAAAATATTATTCTATGAATCCTGATGCGAAAGATAAAGAAGCTGTTGAAAGCTTGATTGCAGAAATCAACTCTTATTTTACCGGTGACACTCAAAAGGTTGCAGAATAATGTTTGAATCCCCATCACAAATCTTGTGCACTATATTTGGTGTAAATATATATTATTATGGAATAATAATGGCGATTGCAATATCAATTGGAACTTTGGTTTCTGATTGGGTCGGTTCGCGATATTTTGGCTTTAAGAAAGAAACTATTATAGATTTAGCACCATACTTGATTATATTTGGTATACTCGGTGCTCGAATATATTATTGTGCATTGAATTATGACTTTTATTTGAGATTTCCGACAGAGATTATTGCAATTAGACATGGCGGAATATCAATTCACGGCGCAATAATTGGCGGAGCATTCGGCTTATGGCTTTTTGCAAGACGTCATAAACTGAATATTAAAAAGCTTTTTGACACAGTAGCCGTAGGGCTTCCACTAGCGCAAGCAATCGGGAGATGGGGTAACTTCTTTAATTCAGAAGCTTTTGGCACTCCAACCAATTTGCCTTGGAAGTTGTATATTGCACCTCAATATAGACCAATACCTTACCAAAATGATTTATTTTTCCATCCTACGTTCTTGTACGAGAGTATTTTGGATATTGTAATCTTTGTGATTTTGTTTTTGATGACAAAAAATAATAAAATAAAAAAAGATGGGAATTTAGTTTTATTATATTTAGTATTATATTCAATTGTGAGAATTATTGTAGAGTCATTCAGAATTGATAGCGTAAAATATGTTCTCGGTCAACCGGTTGCAATATTTGTATCCGTAGGTATAATAATTTTATCAATAATTTTGTTTTTTATAAACAATAGACAAAGGAGTTAAGATGAAAAAGATTTTATCAATATTGGCAGTATCATCTGTGATGTTATCTTCTGTTGCTTTTGCAGCACCTGAACCTCAAAAGATTGCAGTAGTTGATATCCAAAAAGTTGTATCAGCATCTGCACAAGTAAAAGCTCTAAAGGCTTCTCAAGAAGCTAAAAACAAAGAGTTAGCAGCTTTTATTAAGAAGGCACAAGAAGATGTTAACAAGCAAACAGATGTTAACAAAAAGAAATCTTTAGCAGAATCTTACGAAAAACAGCTTAAAACAAAAAGAGAAGCTAACATAAAAGATTACACAACAAAATTAAAAGCTGCAGATGCTAATATAACAGCTCAAATCGGCAAAAAGGCAACAGAATTAGGTTACACTATGGTTGTACCAAAATCTACCGTAATTTGGGGTGGAGATGATATTACAGAAACAGTTTTAAAAGGTATAAAATAATAAATGAAAGCAGTTCTTTTTTACGGACCACAAGATATAAGATATGAAGAAACAAGAATTAAGCCTTTGGAAAAAGGAGAAATTCTCGTTAAAATAAAAGCCGCTTTAACTTGCGGTACTGATGTAAAAACATTTAGAAGAGGTCATCCGGTTTTAATAAAAAACATTCCATCCGGATTTGGTCATGAATTTTCCGGTATTGTGGAAAAAGTTGCAGATAACGTAAAAAATGTTAAAGTCGGAGATAGAGTCGTATGTGCAAACTCAGCACCATGCGGAGATTGTTTCTACTGCAAACGTGGCGAATATAATCTTTGCGAAAACTTGGATTTATTAAATGGTGCTTATGCCGAATATATCGTAGTTCCGGAAAGAATTGTAAGAAAAAACACACTTCTATTACCGCCAAGTTTGCCATTTGAAAAAGCTGCATTTTCTGAACCATTGGCAAACGTTGTGCACGGAGTGGAAAGAACAAATATTCAAGCAGGACAAACTGTTGGTATTATAGGTATTGGACCTATCGGTTTGATGTTTGCAAGACTATGTAAACTTAAAGGTGCAAGAGTAATTGTTGCAGGTAGAAATCCAATAAAGCTGAAACTTGCAGAAGAATTTGCTCATGCTGATGAAATTGTAGATTTGAAAAAGTATTCTAATCCGGAAGTTATATTCAGAGATTTTTCTGATGAAAAACGTGGTCTGGATGTTGCAATAGAATGTGTTGGTATGCCGGAGATTTGGGAACTTGTATTCTCCTGCGTTCGCCCTGGAGGTACAGTACATTTCTTTGGTGGATGCAAATCCGGTTCAAAAGTTACATTTGATACTACAAAAATGCACTACGGTGACATTCGACTTATGAGCGTGTTCCATCATACACCTAAATATTTTAGACAGGCTCTTGATTTGATTTCAACCGGAGATGTTGAAGTCGAAAAACTTATAACAGCAGAATTACCGCTTGATAAGGTTCAATACGCAATGGAACAACATATTGCGGGTAATGCTATTAAGTTCTTAATAAGACCTTAAGAATAAATTTTAACTATATATAAAAAAGTCCGTCATTTTTTATAAAAAAGTGATGGACTTTTGTTCTAGTATTTACTTTACCCCCTTGCCTTCTAAATCCCTTTAATGTATTATTGAAAAGCAGTAAACAGATTTATAAAGGGGATATTATGAGCGGACACTCAAAATGGTCAACGATTAAACATAAAAAAGCTAAAACAGATTCATTAAGAGCAGCAGAATTCCAAAAATTTTCCAGAGAATTGATTGTTGCATCAAAACTTGGCGGGCCGGATCCTGCAGGAAACTTTAGACTTAGAACAGCGATTGAAAAAGCTAAAGCAGCAGGGCTTCCTAATGACAATATTAAAAGAGCAATTGAAAAAGGTGCCGGTGCCGGTAATAGTGAAAACTATGATGAAATGACCTATGAAGGATACGCAGCAGGTGGTGTTGCAGTTGTTATCGAAGCAATGACAGATAACAAAAATAGAACAGCCGGTGATATCAGAAGTTATTTTACAAAATTCAACGGAAACTTGGGTGAAACAGGTTGTGTAGGTTGGATGTTTGATAAAAAAGGCTGCATTACGTTCAATAAAGACGATGTAGATTACGAAAAACTTTTTGAAGCAGCAATAAACCTTGATGCTGAAGATATCGTAGAAGAAGAGGATGAATACAAGGTTTATACAGCTTTTGAAAATCTTCAAACAATTACTGAAGGCTTGGAAAAAGAAGGCTTCAACTCTAAGACAGCAGAGTTTACTCGTGTTCCGCAAAACACAATTGAAGTAACTGATGAGAAAACAGCAATCAACATTATGCGTTTGTTAGGCAAATTGGAAGAACACGACGATGTTCAGAATGTTTACGCTAACTTCGATATTGATGATGATTTGATGGCAAAAATTGAAGAACAAATTTAATAATGGGGAAGCATAACAATTGTGATTAAGGTTATGCAGTGTGATTAGTACATATAGGTAGGAGGAAATCAACTATGATGAACATGATGAATATGATGAAACAAGCTCAAAATATTCAAAAAAGATTGAAAGAAACTCAAGACGAACTTAATAAAATGGATATTTCGGGTGAAGCAGCAAATGGTGCAGTAAAAGTTATTTGCGATGGTAAAGGTTTATTCAAATCAATCAAACTTTCTCCTGAAGCTATTAATCCGGAAAACCCTTCTTCAGTTTCTGATGATACAATTGAAATGTTAGAAGATATTATTACAGCTGCAATTAACCAAACTTCCGGCAAAGCAATCAAGGTTATGGAAGAAAAAATGAAAGCTGTAACTGGTGGAATCAGCATTCCAGGATTGTTTTAATTTAATTAATGAAATATCGTTATTAAGTCGTTAAGTTCTATTAAAGAACCTAACGACTTAACTACTTATCGACTTAAGGACTTAAAAAATAATGATTTATCCAAAATCCATAGCAGCATTAATAGAGCAATTTCAAAAATTCCCATCCGTTGGACCTAAATCAGCACAACGTATGGCTTTTCAGGTGCTAAAAATGCCGTTAAGTGAAGTTGAAAAATTTGCAAATGCAATATTGGAAGCGAAAAAGAGTTCTAAAACTTGCGATATTTGTTTTAATATTTCTACTCAAAGTCCTTGTGAAATATGCTCATCTACGAATAGAAACAGGTCTGTAATTTGTGTCGTAGCTGAAACTAAAGACCTTATCGCAATTGAAAAAACAAATGAATACAGAGGATTATATCACGTATTACAAGGTTTGATTTCTCCTATGGATGGAATTGGAGCAGAGGATATAAGGATAAAGGAACTGCTTTCAAGACTTACTAATGAAGAAGTTCAAGAAGTTATACTTGCGCTATCACCTTCTGTTGAAGGTGAAGCGACTAGCCTTTATTTAACAAAATTGATTAAACCTTTTGGTATAAAGATTTCAAGGATTGCATTTGGATTACCTGTTGGTGCTGATTTAGAGTACGCGGACGAAGTAACTCTAGCAAGAGCTATTGAAGGTCGAAGAGAATTATAAAAAATATGCGGTGCAACACACACCGCATATTTTTTTATTGTTTAGCGTAAGCTTTTATTCCTAAAAATTGAGCACTATCACCAAGCTCCTCTTCAATCCTCAGTAACTGGTTATATTTAGCCATACGATCGGTCCTTGAAAGAGAACCTGTTTTTATTAACCCACTATTTGTTGCGACTGCTAGATCCGCGATAAAACTATCTTCTGTTTCCCCTGAACGATGAGAAATAACTGCGGTGTAACCGTTTTCTCTTGCCATAAGTATAGCGTTCATTGTTTCTGTGAGCGTTCCGGTTTGATTAGGCTTGATTAGAATAGAATTTGCAACCCCTTTTTCTATACCTTCTTTTAACCTGCAAGTATTTGTTACAAATAAATCATCACCAACTAATTGACATTTGTTTCCAAGTTTTTCTGTTAAATTTTGCCAACCGAGCCAGTCATCTTGTGCTAAACCGTCTTCTATAGAAATTATCGGATAATCTCTTACCAGTTCTGCTAAATATTCGACCATTTCTTCTGAAGTTAGTTTTTTATTTTCTCCTTTAAGATAGTACTTACTTAATGAACAAACTCCGCCGGAACATTCGCCTTCTTCATATAATTCAGATGCAGCTACATCTAGACAAAGCTTTATATTATTAGTGTTATAACCGGCTTTTTCTATTGCAGAAACAATAACCTCTATGGCTTCACGAGTAGAGTCAATATTTGGCGCAAAACCGCCTTCATCACCAACTGTAGTTGATAAGCCTTTTTCATTCAAGATTATTTTTAGGGTATGAAATATTTCTGAGCCGGCTCTAAGAGCTTCACTATAGCAAGACATTCCGACCGGAGTTATCATAAATTCTTGAAAATCCAGTTTGTTATTCGCATGCGCCCCACCATTTAGAATATTCATCATTGGTGTTGGTAAGACTCTTGAATTAATTCCGCCTAAATATCGATAAAGTGGAATCTCTAAAGAATTGGCAGCTGCTCTTGCACAAGCTAAAGATACGGCAAGAATTGCATTTGCACCCAGTGTTGATTTGTTAAAACTACCATCCATTTCCATCATCAAACTATCTATAAGATGCTGGTCAAAAACCTCTTCACCGAGTAGGTTTTGAGTAATTACAGAATTGACGTTATCAACGGCTCTTAGTACACCTTTGCCTAAATATTCTGTTTTAATATTATCTCTAAGCTCTTTCGCTTCATAAATTCCTGTTGAAGCTCCAGATGGAACAGATGCTCTTCCTAACGTTCCATCAATAAGTTTAACATCAACTTCAACAGTTGGATTACCTCTGGAATCTAATATTTGTCTAGCTTTAATGTCTTCAATTTCACACATAATACTCTCCTTCTCTAAAAAGAGTATTGAAAAATTATAGAAAAAGATATTCTACAGCTAGGTAGTTTGTAGGGAGGTTATGAAAGTAACCGAATGAAGTGTCTACGTGCGGAGCTTCTACCTCACCCCCACCCTGTCTTGGATTATTCGGGCGAGCAAAACATTTCAATAACAACAAATCCTAACGGATTTTAATAGTTATTTCCATGTTTTTTGCTCTTACGGGCTAGCTCGCTTACGCTCGACGTCGCCCTACCGAAAATCCGCTAGCCCTCCCCCTATCAAGGGAGGGAATGCGCCAAGCCGGTAGTATTACTTTGAGGCGAAGCTTGTAGTTTTTATATAATCTAGAAGTTTTCATCAAGTAGCCGACAATATGTTCTTTTCTTTTTGCTTACTTTTTCTTTTTAGTAAAGAAAAAGTAAGAAGTTTTGCCTTTTTAGAATAAATCATTATAATATAGATATGAAGAAGATAATAATTTGTTTAATGGTATTGAGCTTTGCACTACCGTCACAGGCTTTTTTCTGGAAGAAAAAAGATCCGCAGTTGGAGAAGGAATTGCAAGGCAAAGGTTATGCAGGGACTTTGCCTAATTTAGGCGATAAGATAGAAAAATCAAAGACTAAGGTTACAACGCCTATTTTTGAATCACAAGAGGGGTTTAACAATCCTGCTGATTTAAAACCTGTACCGAAAGACAATCCGGCATTTATTAATATTATTCAGAAAAAGGATAAAACATCACAGTATGTGAATGATGCAAATGAAATTATTCCTATGTTGGAAAAACTTGCGGATTGTATAGATGATAATGAAAGCTTGCAGCTATTTATAACAAAGGCAAACCTTTTAACTTTGAATATTGATAACTTGGCACAAAAATACGACGGGAAGCCTGAAAGTTATTTTGAATCGTTCAGAAAATTACAAGAAGTTAATAGGTATGTAAAATCTATTTCTACCTTAAGACGTGAGGCTGTGACTTATCAAAGATATCTTGCTTATTCTTCTAGCGGCTCTGTTTATAACCCAGAAAATATCCAACAACAACTCCAATATTTGTTAGAAGAAATCAATTCTACAATTTTGTTGTTAAGAGAAGAAACATAGGGGTAATTCTGTTTTAAGGATTAGATTGCCCTATAAGCTTTGAACTTTCAATTCCTGAATGCCGACAATTGTGTATACATGTACAAATATTGTTTAACAAATAAATTAGCCCCCACCCGAATTTCTAAACTCACTGACGTTCGTTAACAAATTCTACCCTCCCCCTATAAAGGGAGGGGATGCGCCAAACCTGTAGTTTCACTTTGAGGCGGAATTGGTAGTTTTAAAGCAATTTAGTAGTTTCCTCCTAGCAGCCGACCATGTGTCTACGTACGGGGGTAAATATACATCAAGTTTGTAGGCACACTTTGAGGCGGAGCTGGTAGTTTTAAAAGAATTTAGTAGTTTTCACCCAGTAGCCGACCATGTGTCTACGTACGTAGTACACTTGTGGTAGAATTGTTTTATGATTAAGGATGTATGCGCAGTAATATCACATAATAAAAATGCTCTGATGCTAATATCAGTTACATTTTATATTCTTGCTTTGTTTTCGGTTTTAAGCGGACATTCTCTTGCATTTGCTACTTTAATTACTGCGATTTTGATAATCTTACTTGTGACAAATCTTTTTAAGCTCAAGTATGTATTAATTTGGGCAGTTATATTTTATTTAGGAATTGCAAATACTCAATTCAGACTAAAAATTACGGACGAATTATTGAATATAGCGCCGGTTAATTCAACTATTTCCGGTCAAATTCTCTCTATCCCGCAATCAAAGAGGGCAGATAAGCAAAGCTTTTTCTTTAAGGTTAACCGGATTGAGTATGATGATATGATTAAGACTTTTGATGATGAGAAAGTTTTGGTTAGCATTAGTGCGGATGAAAAGTTAAAAATATATGATTACTATAAAATAACTGGGCGACTGGCGGTTCCTTTTAAAGCCGGTAATCCATCACAATTTGATTATGGAAATTATTTACGGAATTTTGATGTTTATTCGGTGTTTTATGGAAAACAAAATGTTAAGCCGAAAAAGATGAATGTAGAATTAACACGCAAAGAAAAGAGCTTGCAGTGGATAAATGATTATAGAGAAAAGATTATTTCTATACATTCCAATTACTTAGCCAGCCCTAATTTAGAAATCTTGGGCGGTATTGTGTTTGGAGATGATGCAGTTTCACCACCGGAAAACATTAAACAGTCATTTATTAACTCCGGCCTTTTGCATATTCTTGCAGCTTCCGGCATGAATGTTGCATTTATATTTTCATTCTTCTTTTTCTTTCTAAAACTTCTGCGCGTGAATTATAAAGCAAATATTTCAATTGGCATTGTTATGATACTTATTTATTCTCTAATGACCGGTCTTGGCGCTTCTGTAATCAGAGCTACTTTTATGCTAGTATTTGTTCTTATAGGGAAATTGATAGATAGAGATGCGCATAGCATTTCTTTATTGGCATTTGTCGCTTTCTTAATGCTTTTATACAATCCTATGTATATAAATGATGTCGGCTTTCAGCTTTCTTTTATTGTAACTTTCGGTTTGCTAGTTATGACACCACATTTAATGAAATTCAAAAACAGATTTCTTGATTATATTGTAGGAACAGTAAGTATACCAATCATTGCACAATTGTGGGTAATACCAATTCAAGTATTCTATTTTAATAATATAAGCTTGTATTCTGTATTTGCAAATATTATGAGCGTTCCAATACTTTCTGTCATAAGCTTCGGCGGTTTCATTAGTTCTCTTATTGCACCGATTACACCTCAAATTATATGCAGAATTTTTGATTTTGTATTGAATCCGCTAATATCAATTCTGGTTAATATCTCTGACTTTTGGGGAAATCTTCCTCATTCTACTCTTCAGACTAGCCACCCAAGTATATTGCAAATTATGCTATATTATTCAATTTTATTGGTTATTACAGCTTTGGCGAATAAAGATGTTAGAGAAAAATATGGTCGAATTCTTAAAATAATCTTGCCATCACTATTGGTTATTTTGGCATTAACTTTTATTTCTTTTCCAAACAGAAATCTTGAAATCACAGCATTTGACGTTGGGAATGCAGATTCTTTTTTGATAAAAACTCCTGATAATAAGTATATGATTATTGATACGGCAAAAGCCGGATATAATGGCGGAAAATCGGTCGCTGAAATACTGATTTTAAAATATTTGCTTGATAGAGGAATTAAAGAAATTGACACAATTATTGTAACCCATTTTGATAACGACCACTGCGGTGGTGCTGTTGATTTGATGAATGGAATTAAGGTTAATAAAATTTACGTAAACGATTTGGAACATAAATCGAAACAAGCTAAAGAAATTTATAAAACAGCACAAGAACAAAATGTTAAACTGATTTTATCTCAAAACAATCAAGAGGTTATAAATAAAGATGGGCTAGTTGTTAAAAACTACATGCCAAAATCTAAAGGTGTGGGAGATAATGAAAATTCTATTCAAACATTACTTACTTATAAAAGTTTTAATATGCTTTTTACCGGTGATGCTGGGATTGATACATTGGAAGAAATTAAATGTAATATTCCAAAACCAATCACTGTATTAAAAGTTGGACACCATGGCGCAAATGGAGTTATAAATAAACATTTAGTAAAAGATTTAAGCCCGAAGATTTCTTTAATATCAGTTGGAGAAAATAAATTTGGACATCCGACAATTTATACGTTGGAAGTTTTGAAAGATACGCGAATTTTGAGAACAGATATTCATAATTCCATTAAATTTGTTATTAATACTAAAGGATACAAAATATTTACTTTTGATTCCAAGGCTAAAAAATATATCCGATATAATGATTGAAAAATTTAAACTAGTGTATCTTTGTGATAAACTATTCTTATGAGCGGGAATTATGTACCATTATATAGAAAATATCGTCCGCAAACGCTGGATAAACTTGTAGGTCAAGAACATATCAAAAAGACCTTAACAAGCGCAATTGAGCTTGGTAAAATTGCACATGCGTTTTTGTTCACAGGTCCACGTGGTACAGGTAAAACATCTACAGCCAGAATTCTTGCAAAATCTTTGAATTGTAAAAACGGTCCAACAATTCATCCTTGTGGTGAGTGCGAAAGCTGCCGTGATATTACAAATTCTGTTCCAATTGATGTAATAGAGATTGATGCTGCAAGTAATAGAAAAGTTGAAGATACGCAAAGTATTTTAGAAAAAATACAGTATGTTCCTGTTAACGGTAGATATAAAATCTATATTATAGACGAAGTTCACATGCTTACAAACCACGCTTTTAATGCTTTGCTTAAAACATTGGAAGAGCCACCGGAAAATGTTATTTTTATTCTGGCTACAACAGAAGTTCATAAAGTTTTAGACACTATTAAAAGCCGTTGTCAAAGATTCGATTTCAGAAGAATTACGACAGAAGATATCGTTAAACATTTGAGATATATATCTGATGAAGAAAAAATTAACATTTCAGATGATGCATTGTTTACAATTGCAAAGAATTCTGCCGGCGGAATGAGAGATAGTATTTCACTTCTTGACCAATTAAGTTTGCTGGGTGTTTCAAAACAAGTAACGTCAGAAGATGTTAATGCTGTTTTGGGTAGAATTTCTTTTGATATTTTGCATAAATTGTCTGATAAAATCATTGCTTCATCACCAAACGAAGCTATTGAGATACTAAACGATATTTATAATTCCGGCAATGAGCCGTTGCAGATTTTAACAAACCTTTCTGAATATTTTAAAAACTTGTTGA
>CABQIM010000015.1 GCA_902464375.1 uncultured bacterium
ATTTTTGACATTCATTTTCAATGTCATTAAAAATATTGCAAGAGCAAAGCCTAATAAAAACATTGTAATCATAGGTATATGTCCGGTTTGATTAAAAAATGTGTAACCGGCGCAAGCTATAGATATTATTGATAAAATTATTAAAAATATATTTTTCATAATATAACTCCTTTTCTAAGATTGTACAATAAAACCAAATTTTATGATAGAATTATGTTGTAGAAAATCCAACAGGTAGTCAATGGGTGATGAAGATAAACAATTTGATGCCACGCCCCAAAAGTTAGAAAGAGCACGAAAAGAAGGGCAGGTTGTTAAATCTAAAGACGTGTCAACAGCACTGTCTTTACTTGTTATGTTTTCTTTTATAAATATGTTGGCTCCAATAATTTGGCGTCTAATTGTCGGATTGTTTAAAACACTGTATGAGCAAATTCCAAATCAACATCTGTCGGATATTGGGTATACTTACATGTTTACAACAACTATAATACCGGCAGTTGTTATTATTGGCTCAATTTTAATTGTAGCTGCATTTATTGCTATCTTAGGAGATTTTATACAAGTAGGTCCTCTTGTTGCAACTGCACCTTTGGTGCCTAAACTTGACAAACTAAATCCTACCAAATATTTTAAAAACCTTTTTCAAGTAAAAACTTTGTTTGAATTAGGCAAAAATATCGTGAAAGTATTTATTTTGGGACTTGTTGGCTGGACAGTATATAGAGCGCACTTAGAAAGTATTCTTATGCTTGCTGCAATTGATAATCATTTTGCCGTTATGATAGAGTTCGGGAAATTGATTGTAGAATTTATTTATAAGGCTTGTATTGCATTTTTGGTTATTGCTGCAGCCGACTATGGCATGACAAAATGGAAATTCCTTAAAGACCAAAAGATGTCATTTAAAGAAATTAAAGATGAATATAAAAACTCAGAAGGTGATCCGCATGTTAAAGCTGCTTTAAGACAAAGACGTATGCAAATGTTACAGCAAGGTGCAATGGACTCAGTTCCGGAAGCTGATTTTGTTGTAAGAAACCCGACCCACGTTGCTTGTGCATTAAAATATGATGCTGAAACAATGCAATCTCCAACATTAACAGCTAAAGGCTCAGAACTTATTGCCAAAAAGATTATTAAAATTGCAGAAGAACATAATGTTCCAATTATTGATAATGCTCCTGTCGCAAGAGCATTATTCAGAATGGTAGATTTGAATCAACAGATTCCACCGGAATTGTATAAAGCTGTAGCAGAAATCTTGTTATTCGTTTATGGTTTGAAAAATGGGAAAAACGTACCTCCTGTTTCTGCACCGGATGTTCAGAATACAAGAATTACACAAAATAATATGCCTAATAAGCAGCAGCCACCTGATAATCCAAATATCATGTAATTGTGACAATATATTACAACTTGAAAAAATATCAAAATCAGGGTATGATAGGATAAGGTTAGTTTAATAAGAAAAGATGGATAATAAAACTTTAATTAAACAGTACATTGGAATTGTACAGAAGATAGCGAGAGTAGAGCACAGACGAATACCTAACCATATGATTGAGTATGAAGAATTGGTTAGTATTGGTATTATTGCTGTGCAAACTTTAATTAAAGATAAAACAGAAGAACAACTTGCTAACTATAATGAAGCATACATTGGTACTGCTGTAAAATGGGCTATAAGAAATGAACTTCGCCATCGTTATAAATGGTATACTCTAAAACATAAAAAAGAGGACGGTGCAGAAGACAGCTATGTGTCAGATGTTAATAATTCTGAACAGCAATCTGATGATATGGGATTCAGCATATCTCCTAATAAAGTTAGAGAAGCTGTTTACGAAACAATTTTATCCATTGATGGCTTGGCTGCAGCTGCCACGGATAATGCCTCTCCTTTTGATTTTATAAAAGATCCATCAGCTATGCCTGATGAAAAGGCAGAAATCGTCGAAATGAGTAAACTTATTAAACAAGCGATTGCAAAATTACCTCAAAAAGAACGTACGGTTGTTGAATACCGTTTTTATAGAAATATGCAAGCGAAAGATATTGCGACAATGGTTGGACTTTCGCCATCAAGAATTACAAGAATTGTTCAATATTCCTTGAATCAAATTAGAGAGTATTTGAAAGCTAGAGGTCGAGAAGATTACTAAAAAGATTTGCTGATGGTTGGCAAATCTTTTTTTTACCCTCTCTATGGGGGAGGAAGCAGTTGTACGTGAGCTTGCAGCGAACGTTACAAATGCAGGTGGGGGCTTTCCCGTTAGGGAATATAGTGGTTTTGTTGTTTTTATTCATACCTCAATGCATCAATTGGATTAAGTAAGGATGCTTTATACGCAGGATAATATCCAAATCCGACGCCAACGAGTGCTGAAAAACCCAGAGCAAGGATTATTGAAAACATTGATATTGAAATTGTCATAGAAGGGGCTAACACTGTAATTAATAAAGATCCGCCAATTCCAACTGCAACGCCAATTAAACCTCCAATCATGGAAAGTAAAAATGATTCAATCAGAAATTGCCATCTTATATCGCTTACGCGTGCGCCGATAGCCATTCTAATACCGATTTCTTTGGTTCTTTCTGTGACAGATACAAGCATTATATTCATGATTCCAATTCCGCCTACAAGTAAAGATACTGACGCAATAGATGCTAAAAGTATAGCAAAAGTTTGAACAGTTGATTTCATTTTTTCTTGAAATTCTGCAGAGTTTCTTATTTCAAAATCCTTATCTTGATTTCTTCCGAGATTGTGGCGTGCTGTTAAAATTTCTTTAATATCTTCAATGGTTTCGTCTAAGGTATCTGCATCTTGCCCTTTTATAACAATTTGGCTAACGGTTCCTGGAAAATCTGTACCGAAAACTTTTTTCTGCGCAGTTGTTATTGGTATAAAAATCAAATCATCTTGATCAAAAGGTCCTGTTTGTCCTTTGGTATTCAATAAGCCTATTACTTTAAACGGAATATTGCCGACACGAATGACCTTTCCTACAGGATCAACGTCGCCAAAAAGTTCTGTTGCGACGGTCGAACCTATTAATGCCACTTTTGCGCTGTTTTGCAAATCTTCCGGAATAAAACTTCTACCGCTATTTATTTCATAATTTTTTATATACAAATAAGCTGGTTGAACCCCATATACAGATGTAGACCAGTTTTGATTTCCGTACGTAAGTTGTTTGCTTTCTGATGACATTGTTGAAATTGCAAGAATTCCTCTTGCATTTTTTTCTATAGCAATTGCATCTTTAGAGGTTAATGTCGGTTTTGTGCCCATTCCCATATGTACACCACCAGACTTTGCGGAAGCAGAACGTACGGTTAACAAATTTGTACCCATAGATTCCATGTTCTGTGTAACTTTTTTGCTCGCTCCTGAACCGACAGCGAGCATAATGATTACAGCGCTCACACCAATAATTACGCCCAAACTGGTTAAAGCAGAACGTAACAGATTGACTCTAAGTGAGTTTATTGCCATTTTTAGTGTGGATTTGAAGTCTAGCATTTTACCTTGTCTAAGTTAAAGCTCTAATTTTAGCCACCCTCCCTTTATAGGGGGAGGGAATAATTTCAAGCTAAGAGCTTATTGGCTCGAAGCTTAGAAATTTGGGTGGGGGCTAAACCATTCCCTCTCCTGTGTAGAGGGTTCTTTTACTTCTTTTCAACAAACAAAGAATCGCAGATATTTGTTTGTGGAACGTAGTCGTATTCACCATCCATAGAAATTTTATTAATAATCTTAGAACGTTTTTTACGATAAAGCATATCAATAAACGCTTCTAATCTAGTAATAAAACCGGCTTCTCCTGTGTGTTCATCAATAGTTAAAGAAAGAATTGGTTTTCCGGCTTCTTTAGCTTTTCTAGTAATTCTTTCAATCATTAATGAATCAGGACCACAACCAAATGCATTTAATGTAACAATACCATCAATTTTATTATCTTTTAGATAATGTCCTGCTGTGCCGGTCATTTCGTACTCATTAGCCCAATAACGTTTTTGACCGAGAGAAGAAATTCCTTCGTCCATTTGTTCATCGGTGAGTTGAAGTGATGTAAATACTTTAACATCCATCTTCTCTAATTTCTCAAATATTTTCATACAAGCTCTGTCGTCATAAATGTTGTACGCGTGTGATACTAGTGCTACATTTATAGGTGCAGAACTGGATGAACTTTCTATGAATACTTTGCCTTGAAGCGCATAATTCATAGCTTTTTTGTAACTCATGCCGGAACGCATCATTACTAAAAAGTTGTTATATACTTTCCAACCTTGCTTAGAAGCTTTTTTTATCTCTTCAAAATCTGTTATACCAAATGGTTTAACAGATTCTTCTAAGAATGTATACAAGCCACCGTGTTTAGCTGATTTATCCAAAGTCGGTTCAATAATATTGATATCGGATTTTATAACATTTCTTACTAAATCCGGCAATCCTCTGATTTTAGAACAGTTGTAGATTTTTGGGGCTACGGACTGTAAAGATGGGACAAATATGTTCTTAACTCCTTTTGCGATTAAATTAAGAATATGTCCAAGATATATTTTGATAGGCAGACAAGTTTCTGTAACAACAAGTGCGGAACCATCTGACATTGTTTGTTTAGTTGTTGGATCTGATAAAACTATTTTTATTCCCAAGCTTGAGAAAAATCCGTACCAGAACGGATAATTGTTGTAAAATGACATTCCTCTCGGAATACCGATAACTTTTTCTTGTTCCATGGAAAAACCTTTTCTTTTAATATACGTACCGTAATTATGATACTCCGAAGAAATTATTTTGTCACTAAAATTTGCGTAATTGTTACGTTTTGATACTTATTATTGACAGAAATTAAGAGAGAATAAACATTCGTGATATAATTAATTTATGAAAATATTAGGAATAGACCCTGGGATGGCAATTGTTGGTTATGGTCTGATTGAGGTAGAAGGAGATAATATTCAGCTGCTTGCTTCAGGTTCGATTCAGACTGATAAAAACCTTCCTGATTCAAAAAGACTTTTAGAAGTGTACAACGATTTATCAACTATTGTGCAAAAATACCAACCTGATTGTGCATCGGTAGAAGAATTGTTCTTTTTCAAAAACCAAAAAACCGTAATTCCTGTAGCAGAAGCACGCGGTGTAATATTAACTGTGTTGGAGAAGTTTGGAATTCCGACATTTGGTTACACTCCGATGGTGGTAAAGCAAGTATTGACCGGATACGGTCGTGCAGATAAAAAAGAAGTTGAACAGATGGTTAGAATTTCTTTAGAAAGCGAAAATTTGCCAAAACTTGATGATACCGTTGACGCAATAGCAATAGCAATTTGTCATTCACGTTCATTAAGGTAGGGAAAATTTAAGTATTGGTAGCAAATTTTATTTTTACGTGTTTTTAAGTATGTACTATGAATATATTATCTTTAAATTTTTCAAATTTTAATGCTGTATCATCAGTAAAAAAGCCAACTTTCAAGCAAGCTGCACCAAATGTTTATAATAGCATTCCGGTACATGATGAATTTGTAAGAAGTACAGGCAGCTTAGACATTGGCAGACTTAAGAGTCTTGGCATTTCTCATTTTCGTCTTATTGATTCAAATTCTGTGAGAGGAGTTACTCTTGCAAATCAAAGACAATCATTGTTGACTGAATTAAAAGAATGTGGGGTAAACACTGTTATTGATTTACGTCCAGAAGGTGGAGATGCCTCTAAATATGCAGAAGGGTGTAAAAATAATGGCTTGAATTATTTTAATTTAAAAATTAGAGATAATATGCCCATATTTAATGCTCCTTTTACAGGAAAAATGTCTATGCAAGAACGACGTGAAGCTATTAAAAAATTTGTAAGTCAAATGGGTGATTTTTTCAAAATAATGGATGATGGTAAAGTTTATATGGCTTGTCTTTTGGGACTTCATAGAACAGACTTGGCGGTAACTATGAACTATTTGTTGAATCCAAAAGAACCAACTACGCCACCGACATTGTCACATATGTTTTTCCCAGAAGAAACAAATCTCACAAACAAGTATATCGGAAAAGTTAAGAATATGCTTAAAAATTTAACTCCTGCTGATAGGGAATATTTAAAAATGCCAGAACATTTTTCAGATATTTTTGATGCAAGAGTTTTGAAATTAAGAATGATGAATAAAGCGAAATAAGTGGATTCTTTAATTTGCACTTTAAGCTTGTAGTCTAGCGTTACGTCATTACGAGGAACTTTAGTGACGAAGTGAACCATTTAAATATATAGATTGCCACGAAAATCACAGATTTTTTCGCAATGACGTGGTACTACTTATTATCTACATGCGTAACTTCTACCTCACCCTAACCCTGTCTTGGATTATTCGGGCGAGCATAACATTGCAATGACATCAAATCCTGACGGATTTTTGCGTCATTTTCATGTTATTTGCTCTTACGGGCTCACGCCCTACCGAAAATCCGCTCTCCTGCTAGGAGAGGGAACGCACTAAACTTTGTAGGGTCACACTCGAGGCGGAGCTTGTAGTTGTAATAAAATCTTGTAATTTTCACTAAGTAGCCGACCCAATGTCTACGTGCGTAGCACCACTAGTCGACGGAGAAGATGTCTTTAAGGTCTTCCATAGTAAGTGATTTAGTAATATTTCTATCAATAGAAACTACGCTATCGACAAGGTCACGTTTTCTGCCTTTAATTTTCTGGATTTTTTCTTCAACTGTATTCTTGGTTATTAACCTGTATACAAAGACCTTTTTGGTTTGACCGATACGGTAAGCTCTATCGGTTGCCTGATCTTCAACTGCAGGGTTCCACCAAGGGTCGTAGTGGATTACGTAGTCAGCACCGGTCAAGTTCAAACCTGTACCACCGGCTTTCAAACTAATCAAGAATATTGGAATATTTGGATTGCTGTTAAAGTTTTCAACAGCCGCTTGACGGTCTTTTGTTTTACCGGTCAAGTATTCATAAGGAATTCCTTCTCTTTGTAACCAACCTTTTATTATATCAAGCATGTCAACAAATTGACTGAATAATAATACTCTGTGTTTTTCTTGAATAATTTGTTCTAACATACCTTTTAAGTATTCAAATTTGCCGGATTTTATAACCCCTTTAACGTGTTCTTTGTCATATAGTTTAGGGTGACAACAAATTTGGCGAAGTCTAAGAAGAGCTGAAAAAATAGACATTCTGCTTTTTTCAAGTCCATTTAGCTCAATACTCTTAAACAGTTCTTCTTTGGTGCTATCCAATACTTCGAGATAAAAATCACGCTGTTCGTCTGTAAGTTCACAATAAGCCATGTTTTCAACTTTATCCGGTAAGTCTTTGGCAACATCTCGTTTCATACGTCTTAAGATGAATGGGAATATTTGAAGCTTCAAACGTTTCTCAACAGTTTTATCTTGACGTTCCATAATCGGAGTTACGTATCTGTAGTTGAATTCAGCAACGTTAAACAAGAAGCCAGGCATTAAGAAATCGAATACAGACCAAAGTTCTTCTAACTTGTTTTCGATAGGTGTACCGGAAAGTGCAAGTTTGTGGTCAGATTGCAATTCTTTAACCGCTTGTGCTGTTTGAGAAATTGCGTTTTTGATATTCTGAGACTCATCTAAGATAATGTATCTAAAATTGAATTTTTTAAGCTTTGCTATATCACGTCTAACAAGTGCATAACTTGTAATAACGATATCGTATTCCGGAATGTGTTTAAATAACGTTTTTCTTTCAGGGCCTGATAGTTTTAGACAAGATAATTCCGGAGTGAATTTCTGGATTTCAGCTTCCCAGTTAAATACAACTGTTGTTGGCGCAATAACTAGTGTTGGCTGCGGACCGTCAACTTCTTTGGCTTTTTGTAACAAACTCAAAGCTTGTAATGTTTTACCAAGCCCCATATCATCCGCCAAAATACCGTTTAAACCATATTGATATAAGAACCATAACCAGTGGAAACCTTTAACCTGATATTCACGAAATTCTGCATTAACACCACTTGGAATATCAACTCCGTCAGAGGTGGTTGAGAATGTTGAAATTTGTTCCCAGAATCCTTTGAATTTGTCACTCATTATGAGGTCAAAACCTTGGTTTTTAAGTTCTGTAATCAAACCAACACGGTATGTTTTAACTAAAAATTTATTTTCATTGTTTCTATAGGCATCAAATGAGTTGAATGAACGCATGATTTGATAAATGTTTTGAGCAGGATATTCTACAAAACCAAGACTTCTTACACGCGCATATTTTTCCCCACTCTGAATTGTTTCATAAATATCATCAAAGTTTATTACTTCTTCTCCGACCTGACCATAGATTTGAATCTCCATACTGTCAGCAGATTCTTCAGAGAAGTCGATTTTAGCACACATTTTGAAAGGTTCTTCTATTAACTTGAAGAAATTCATGTCATCATGTTCTTCAAACTTCCAATCATCACCGGCTTGCTTGATATAATAATTATAAAAATCAATAGCATTTTCTTTTTCTAAAGCCAAATTGTTTGTCTGCATTGGAACAAATTTACAAGCTAGAAGCATATTGTAAGCCATTTGCTCATGTTCATAATCTCTTTTAATCCAGTAAACTAGCCCATCTTCTTCTTGACTCTTTACAGAAAGATAAGGAGATTTGTCTTTACTTTTTGTATAAGGCACTCTCACACCTGAATAATCAAATTCTAAAGATGCTTTAAGAGATTGGTCATAATCTATGCCGAGAGTAACGACATTAATTGGCGGCTTGTGTTCAAGAAGCAACTTGCTAATGTTTTCAGCAATTGTCACATTCATTATCTCTTGCAAATGCGGTAAATCTTCGTATACAAATTTCCCGCCATCAGCTTCTTTTAAGTCTGTAAATGTTGATTTAATTATGCTTTGAGGAAGCTCGTTCATTGCAATATTGATAGGGAAAATGATATTTTTATATCTTCCCCACTTGATTTGCCTTGAAAAATACTTAACTTCTTCAAAAGGAATAATGCCTTCTTTGTCCGGTCTTGTCCAGAATAATTCTAAGACAATATTTGTAGCGCCATTAATGCTTGTTGTTGAAACATCAAGATTTAGGCTCCACATATTATCAGTAAACTGAATTCTTTCTTTTGTTTTTTCATCTAGCACTTCTTCAAGTTCTGCCATGAGAGGAAATACTGGTGCGAATTTTGTTATAGGTATATCATACCAACCAGCTTTTTTATCTTGTTTAGAAATTTTCAACAATGTTTGGAACAATGCTAATTCAGCTTTTTGTGCATCATTAAGTTCAAATGACGGGTCATTTTTTTGTACATCAATTAGTGCGCGCAAAATATTTTCTAATGAGCGAACAATCTTATTTGTGGCTCTGTCTCGTACAAGAATTGAGAAAAAGTTCTGGCGTCTTTTAGGGTTAAAGTGAAATATATAGCTGCCTTTAGGAGCAACTTCCAGTTCTGTTGCAATGTCTGAAACATCAGGTTCAACACCATACTTTTCGTACATCCACTTTTCATACGCGCCGTCTTCAATAGCTTTAAGTCCAATCGCAACAGCATGTTTACACCATTCTTCTTTTAAAGGACAATTACATCTGGCTTCGACTTTATTTTTCTTAAAAATCAAGTCTGTTACATAAAAATCTTGATAATTCCCTTTTACTTTACCTTTAAAGAAGTTCTTTTCAGGATAAGATTCAAGAATCATATCCTTTTGATAATATTCATACCCGCGTCTCCAACTACCGGGTGTAGCGTTCTTTTTCAAGAAATCATAATTAAACTTAAATTCACTCATGAATGTGAGGTACTCATCCTTTTTAATGTTACGGCTCAGTTGGTTTCAAACTTTTAACTTCTTTGTTTTTATCCGACAAAAGAAGCGAAAGACATAATCAAATAGAATAAATAATTTATTTACTCCATTTAACTAACGGCTCCCAACCTTGTTTAAATTATGACACAGTTTTTCTTTGAATGCAATAGGTTTTTATATTAATGACTATTGTTTTTAAACAGTTTCTTTTCAAGCTCTAATGCAGTTTTTGTTTTTGCTAATCCGCCTTGAGAAGTTTCTTTTAGAAGTGGTGACATTAATTGTCCTGTAATCTTCAAAGTATCAACAATTTCGTCTATAGGAATTTTGCTTTCAACGCCGCACAATGCAAGCTCAGAAGCTGTAACTGCGTGAATAGCAAGAAATGCGTTACGTTTTATACATGGTACTTCTACTAAGCCACAAACAGGGTCGCAAGTAAGACCTAATATATTTTTTAACGCTAATGCCGCTGCGTTTATGATTTCTAAAGTTGTTCCGCCAAGCATTTGGGTTAAAGCTGCTGCAGCCATAGCTGACGCAACACCGCATTCTGCTTGACAACCGGCGACTGCTCCAGCTAACTGTACCTTATTAGAAACGATAAGTCCTACGATACCGGCAGTTAAAAGTCCGTTTACTTGTTCTGCTTCGGGAATGTCTTTTTCTTCTGCTACCGCAACTATTACCGATGGAACTATTCCGCACGAACCGGCTGTAGGGCAAGCTACAATTCTTCCCATTCTAAGATTTTCTTCTGCTGTTGCGAGAGCATAAGTTGTAATTTTTTCAAAAACTTTGCCAAACAAGGATGATTTATTTTTAAAACGCTTGGTGAGTTTAACACAATCATCGCCACACCAACCGCTTACTGCTTTTTCTTTAGAGGTAAGTCCGATTTTTATAGCCTCTTTCATGGCAATTAAGTTTTCAAGCACCCTTAAGCGAATAACGTCTATTGTGTCATCTGTAAGCACTTTTTCTTCTTCCAAAGCTATTTCATAGATGGCTTTGTTTTTTGTATTACTTTTTTCAATTAATTCATTAAACGATAATATTGGCATTATTTTAATTTCCTAATGTTGGTAACGAAGAACACATCTTCAATTTTTTTGACTTTTTCTACTGTATCCTCGCCAAGAGGTATATCAAGTGCTATGTACATAGAAGCTATTCCACCTTTTGAACTTCTATCGCAATGCAGTGACGCTATGTTGACTTTTTGCTTTTGGATAATTTCACTGACAGTAGATATCATTCCCGGACGGTCTTTGTACATCAAGAGTAATGTATCATAGCTCCCGTCAATGTTAACGGAAAAACCATCAATGCTATTTATTCTTATTTCTCCGGCTCCAACAGAATCGCCAGAGATAGTCATTTTGTTATCAAAAATTATATCAACTGAATTCGGATGTCTGGATATATCGTGTGCATATTGGTAAGAATATTCAACAGAATTACCGATGTTGTCGAATATATCTTTTATCAGAGCATCATCAACGGAATACCCCAAAACACCTGCTAATAAACCTTTATCAGTACCATGACCAAATCCTGTTGTTGCAAATGAATTATATAAAACAAAAGCTACTTTTTTAAAAGAATTTTTGTATATATTGCGCGCCATTAGCCCTAATCTTACTGCGCCGGCTGTATGTGAACTGGATGGACCAACCATGATTGGAGATATTACTGAAAAAATTGACTTTTGTTCCATTTTTAGTAATCCTCATCATCCTCGTCTTTACCTGCGTTGATATAACCTTTCATAATATTTACCAAGGCATTTTGCCAATCACTGTTTTTTTCTAAAAAGAAGTCTGCACCGCGCATTCTGCATTGATTTTCGATTTCTTTTCTTGGAGAAGCTGTAATAACTCCAATAACAGTGTCAGAGCCATATGCAGTAGCCATCTTTTTAAGCTCTGTCAATAGAATAAAACCTTCTCTTTCAGTAGGGATGAATAAATCCATTACGATGTACTTATATTTTCTCTTCTTGAATTTTGCAACAGCATCATATATTTCTTGTGAGCAATCTACATCGTAGTCGAATTGTGACAATAGAACTTTTAATTGATATGTAATCACACCTAAATCATCGACAACAAGCATTGCTGGAGTTTCATTGTTTTCTTGCGGAGCGATTTCGTTCCCGAAAGCTTTGCTAAAAATAGGCTTTTTAGCGCAGTTATTTAGCTCTTTAAGTGTATCTACAATGTCGATTAACTGCTTTTTTAAGTCAAGAAGTGTTAAATCTTTTGGTGGGGTAGAGTTTGTAATATTGAAGAATAACTCTAAAAATTCTTTGTCTAAATCAATGTTTGGCATAAAAACTCCTACTGTTGGGATGATTATACCACATATATGCAAAAAAAGTAAGTCATTTGTTTGTATTATTCAAGTTTTAATTGTTTTAGAGTATAATACTAAATATGAAGAAATATTTAATTACATTGGCATTTTTATTAACTATGCCGTCTGCATTTGCCGGCGGAAATTTTGATTTATTTAACCTTAATATATTTAAAAACGATACAAGAGAAATAAAATCATTATTGCGTTCTCAAGTGAAATATGCCAACAAAACTGATTTTGATAAATTTATAGCTACGTATGATAAAGATTATATCAATGCTGATGGTTTTAATCTTGATACGTATTCAGAATTGGTTAAAGATATATGGAGTACTTATGACAAGATTGTCTATGGAATAAAGATTAAATCCATAGATGTGAAAGATGATGTTGCGGATGTCGTTGTAGAGGAAACTTCTTCAGCTGATATTCCTGTTTCTGCAAAATTAGATGGTGTTTTAAGAAGTGAATCTGATAGTGTTTATCACTTGAAAAAAGAAGACGGAGAATGGAAAGTAGCTTCTGATGAAGTTCTAAAAGAAACAACTACAATGCTATATGGTGATGCTAGAAATTTAGATATAAAGTTAACAGCTCCCGAAAAAATCAATGCAGGGGAAGAATATACCGCTTCTTTAGAATTTAATCCTCCTGCAAATATAATTGCAATTGCGTCAATAGCAAGTGACAAAGTAGAATATCCTCAAAAACAGGCAAAAGAAGTATATAGAAAATTTCCGGATGATAACATATTAGAGCGTATTTTTGTTTCAAATTGCGATAATGTTAATGAGTATGTTGTTGCATCAATTGGGTTAACAAAAGCTGATGTAGAGGATTTGAGTATCAAGTTAAGCTTAACCGGCTTTGGATACAAAATTGTCCGCGTGAATGTTGTTCCAAAGACCGCAAAAGAGGAAAATAATGAGCAAAACAAGTAAGATAATTTATTTCTTTATTTCAATAGTTTTCTTTGTTGTGTTTGATCTATTTTCTTCTAATGCTGTTTACAATAATATTGAAGCATTACCTGCTAATCCGGTGTTTGATTTGATATCCGTTCAGAATACAGGCGCAGCTTTTAGTATTTTACAGAATTCTAAAATTTTTCTGGTATGTTTTGCTATAGTCGCAATTATAGCAATTGCTTTTTATGCTATTAAACATGCAGCTAAATCTTCAACAATAGCATTCTTTTGGACAGCATTATTAATTTCAGGAATTTTCTGTAACATGTACGAAAGAATAGCTTTTGGGTATGTAAGAGATTATTTCAAATTGAATTTTATAAATTTTCCTGTATTTAATATCTCTGATATCTTTATTAATATAAGCGTTTTGGCGATAGTAATAATTATAATAAAGCACAATTTTTCAAAGAACAATGAAACTGGTAATTGATGAATTTTCTTCCGACAATAGAATAGATAGTTTTCTTGCAGATTATATGCAAGATTTTTCTCGTTCAAAAATTCAAACTGAGATTAAAAAAGGTTCTGTTCTTGTTAATTCTAAACCCGTTAAACCGTCTTATATCCTTAAAGAGAATGATTTAATAGAATTTGAGCCGCTTGTTAATAAGATTGAAATTTTGCCGGAGGATATTCCACTTAATATTGTTTGGGAAGATGATGATATGCTTGTTGTGAATAAGCCTTCTGGCATGCTGACTCATCCTACTACTATTGAAACCACTGGCACGCTTGTGAATGCTCTTATGTATAAATATGGTGAGAATTTGTCCGATATAAACGGTGAATTTCGTCGTGGTATTTTGCATAGATTAGATAGAAATACTTCGGGCTTGCTGATGATAGCAAAAAATAATAAGGCTCATGAGTATCTTGTTAATGCAATGAAAAATGGACAAACAGAGAAAAAATATTTGGCAATTGTAAAAGGTGTTGTACCGGAAGATAGTTTTGTTATTAATAAACCAATAGGCAGAAATCCAAATCAACCGCATAAAATGTGCGTGTTAGATGGCGGAAAAGACAGTACATCAATTGTAAAAGTTTTGAAGCGATTTAATGACGCAACTTTGGTAGAAATTCATTTGGTAACGGGAAGAACTCATCAAATTAGGGTGCATATGGCAAGTATCGGACATCCTGTTTATAATGATACGTTGTATGGTTTTGGAAAAATGAAAATTAAAACGGAAGAACAGGTTCTGGAGTCTTATAAATTGACATTTCCACGTCCTATGAATGGCGAGCTGATATCATTGGAAATTGAACCTGATGAAAAATTTGTGAAAGTAATTAGAGCTTTGGAAGGATAGATAAGGATATATTATACCTATCGAAAATCCGCTCTCCTGCTAGGAGAGGGAATGCTCCATACTTGTAGACTCACCAATGAGGCGGAGTTAGTAGTTATAATAAAATCTAGTTCTTTTTACTAAACAGGCGACCCAATGTCTACGTGCGGGGGTAAATGTACATTAAGCTTGTAGACTCACTAATGAGGCGGAGTTAGTAGTTAATAAATAATCTTGTATTTTACACCAAGTAGCCGACAGTTGTGTCTACGTGCGTAGCACCACACATAAAAAGAGCTTGAATAAATCAAGCTCATATATAAGTACATATCCCAATCAACAACAAATTTAAAATTTTTATTAAATCAAATTCAAGGCAATGCTTGGAGCTTGGTTCGCAGTTGCAAGCAACGTTGCGGAAGCTTGCTGTAATATTTGCGCTTTTATGTAGTTGGATGATTCTTCCGCTACATCGGCATCTCTTAAAGTAGATAGAGAAGACGTTAAGTTCTCAGTTTGTACACTAATAGATTCCACAGCAGATTCAATTCTGTTTTGTGCAGAACCTAATGTTGAGGTTCTGACTGATATTGTTTTAATAACACCGTCAATTTTGTCAAGCATGCTAGCAGCAGTTGTTCCTTTCGTTAAGCCGGAGCACTTAGAGGCGACTGTTGCAATATCTTCTTTAAACAAAGAGTTAACATCAGCTTTTGCAAACAAGTCTTTATTTAAGGTGATTTGGCTGGAACCAGCTGAATATAAGCCTACTTGAAGAGAAATGTCATTTTTAATGCTACCATCCATCATCTTTAGACCGTTGAATTCTGCGTTTGCAGAAATTCTGTCTACTTCTTCCAGTCTGGCTGTGATTTCAGACTGAATCGCTTTTAAAGATTCGCTGCCGTAAGTTCCGTTTGCTGCTTGCTCTGTCAAATCTCTTACACGTTGTATGTGTGAAGAAATAAGAGAATAAGTATCTTCTAACGTTGTCAACATATCAGCACCAGTGGAAGCGTTATCAGAAGCTACATCCAAAGAAGCTAATTGAGTCTTCCAAGTTGTTGCAATAGAATAGCCCGCTGCGTTATCTTTTGCGTGGTTAATTTTGTAACCTGTTGTCATTCTTTCGATAGCGTTGTTTAAGCTCGTTGTTGCAGAATTTAAATTCTTCTGAACAATCAAAGATGACATATTTGTATTAATTGTAAGAGCCATTCTTTACCTTTCTGACTCTGCGCTCTCTCGCACATCATTCCCTAATCTACATCGCAAAAAATATAGAAAATTAAAGTAATCCCTGTTTCTTTAAAATTTATATATAATTCACATATCCTTGTATACAAACATTATAGATTAACTAAATAAAAAATACACCATGCGCAAAACGAATATTTACAATTTTTTACAAAAAGCTAAAATTAACTGGTATATTATTTAATACTTGTAATAAACGTATTTAAGCTGTCCTGTGCACTTTGGCTCAAATCTTTTGCTGCATTTCTAAGAGTTTTGGTAAATACACTTATTGGTGATATATATTGTTGACCATTTTGTGATAGAACTTTTTTGCAGTATTTGATTAAGTTTTTGTCATGAGATGCATCTTGCAAACCTTCATTAACAAATTCGTCATTCATCACCATGTCTGCATATGCAAAAAGCTTTCCTTTTGATTCTGATATGCTATTACTCATGCTTACAGGGTGAGGACCTACTGTCATAGCGCGCTTTTGCTCGAATGTAGCAGATTCTTCTGCAAGCTTTTTGATTCCATAAAACATTTCCTTTTTACCATTAAAAGACACATTGTTAACTCTAATATCCATTTTTATACTCCTTATACATTATTATTAAAACTCGAAAAAATATTTTTTGCTATTTGTATTAAAATAGTAATATATAGGAGGAAAGTTATGACAAAGGTTCTTACAATCGGCAGTGCAACGATGGATGTTTTCGTTGAATGCGATGATGCAAATATAGTTTCAGTATGTTCACAAACTAAAAACTCTGATTTTATGAGTTATCCGTACGGTGCCAAAATAGATATCACTACATTTTCATCAAATGTAGGTGGTGGCGGTGTTAATACTGCGAGCAACTTTGGCAACTTAGGTTTTGATACATCTGCGATATTTAAAATCGGTAAAGATATTTATTCAGAAGGTATTTTAGATGCTTTTAAGACAAGAAATGTTAATTTGTCTAATATTATTCAAGACGAAAAATCTTCAACAGGTTTTTCTATAATTCTAGTAAGTTTCCAAGGTGATAGAACGGTTTTAGCTCACCGTGGTGCAAATGCAGAAATTAGAGAAAGCGAAATTAATTTTGATGCAATTAATGATGCTGATTTAATTTATGTAGCTCCTTTGAATGGTGAATCAAATAAGGTTTTGGAAGCAATTGTTGAATATGCTCATCAACATGGTACAAAAATTTGTTTTAATGCTGGTTCTACAAGTATTAAACGTGGTTTTGAACATATAAAGACAATTCTTAATTCTGCGCATATTGTTGTTATGAACAAAGAAGAAGCTACTATGGCAACAGGTATTCAAGTAAGACCTGATACTAAGACCGAAAAATTCTCTCACGAACTTATTCATAGAGATATCAAAAAAATGCTTACAACAATGAAAGTTATGGATTATCAAATTGTTGTAATCACTGATGGCGGTAAAGGTGCTTATGCTTATGACGGGCAAAAATTCTATTTCTGTCCTGTATTCCCATCTTCTGTTGTTTCTACTCTTGGGGCAGGTGACGCATTCGCATCTACTTTCTGTGGCGCATTAGAAAGAACTAAGTTAAACGTTGGCTTGTCTTTGATGTACGCTTCTGTAAACTCTGCAAGCGTTGTTTCAGAATTTGGTGCAACAGAAGGTTTGATTACTTTTGAAAAAATAGAAGAAACATTAAAGAATAATCCTGAATATACGTACCTAGAGGGCTAGGGGTAAATGGGTAAAGGGGTAATTGAGCTAAACCCAAAAGGAATGGTACAAAAAGTAGTGCCACGTCATTGCGAGCGTGAGCTAAGCAATCCAGATTAATTTCGATTTAGATTGCCACGAAAATCACAGATTTTCTCGCAATGACGATGTTCTTTAACTCTTATACCAAGCAAATGAGTAAATTTTATGAATACACAATTTTCACCAAACATGCTCAAGACATTTGAGCAGTGTCCGAAAAAATTTTATCTAAAATATATCAAGCATATTAATATGCCTGTAAATGACGATATTTTTGAATTTGGTAAGAATATTCACGCGCTTGCTTCTTACTATTTGAGAAAAGAAAATATAGATAAAATGGAAAGTGCACTTAATGAAAGAGAAGCAAGTGTTTGGAATTATTTAAAATCTATCCAATATTTTGCGTATGATGTCGTTAATACTGAATACTCTTTAACAGTGAAGTTTGGTAAATTCTATTTTGGCGGTAGATTGGATGCTTTAGTTAAAAATAATGAAGAGTATTATATACTGGATTATAAGACAGGCTCTGCTCCTAAAAATGCCAAATTTGATTTTCAGACTATGATTTATTTACTTGCTGTTTCAAAATTTTTCAAAACAGAGAATGTTAATTTTGTTTATATTGATTTAAAGAATAAAACAGAAGTAAAAATCAAACTAACTAGCGAATTAATATCAGAATACGAAAATAAACTAACAGAAATTGCAAACAAGATTTCAACAATGGATGAACCTTCTAAAAAGCCCGTTTGCAATTGCGATGATTGCAGTTGCGAATATAAGGCAATTTGTTTTTAGCGTGGTATAATTCTTGGTATGAAAGATTATTTAATTGATACACATGCCCATATAGATATGTTAGATTTCGATAAAACTATCACATTGATGTCAGAGTATGGAGTAAAAAAGGCGCTAATTCCATCTGTTGAAGTCGCTACATTGGATAAGGTATTAGATACAGCATTAAAAAATGAAAATTTATACGCTATGATTGGGATTTTCCCAACAGAGGCTAAAACATATACTCCAGAAATTGAAGAAAAACTTCGAGATATGGCTAAAAATTTTAAAATCAAAGCTGTAGGTGAAATCGGTTTGGATTATTACTGGGATAAATCTTTTGTTGATTTACAAAAAGAAGTTTTTGTTAAACAAATAAAATTAGCGAATGAATTAAATTTGCCGATTGTAGTTCACGATAGAGAAGCCCATAAGGATTCTTTTGATTTGTTAAAAGAGTATAACAAAGGTTCAAATGTCTTGTTCCACTGTTTTTCCGGTAGCGTAGAATTTATGCAAGAATGTGTAAAGCAAGGCTGGTATATTGCAATTGGCGGAGTCGTTACATTTAAGAATGCAATTAAGATGAAAGATGTGGCAAAAGCTGTTCCGCTAGAAAAACTTGTTCTTGAAACGGATTCGCCATACCTGACTCCAGTTCCTTTTAGAGGAAAGGAAAATAGCCCTGCGTATGTTAAATATGTAGCTGAAGAGGTTGCAAATTTAAGAGCTATACCGATAAATGAAATCATTGATATTACAACTAACAATGCAGAAAGGTTTTTTGAAATTTGAAAAAAGAACGTTTAGATAAAATTCTTACTGATTTAGGTTACTTTGAAACAAAAAGTAAGGCAGCAGCTGCAATATTAGCCGGTAGTGTTATGATTGGAACCGAAGTTATTACAAAAGCCGGCTTTCAGATTGATCCATCAAAAGAGTATGATTTTAGAGTTAAATCAATGCCATATGTTTCGAGAGGTGGATTTAAACTTCAAAAGGCTTTAGAAGTATTTGATGTAGTTGTAAAAGATAGAATTTGTTTTGATGCTGGTGCTTCAACCGGCGGTTTTACTGATTGTTTGCTTCAACATGGTGCAAAATTTGTTTATGCCGTTGATGTTGGATATGGTCAGTTAGACTGGAAAATTAGAAGTTCTGAACATGTAAAAACAATTGAGAAAACAAATTTAAAAATCTGCACAAAAGATGATATATATAGCGAAAATGAACCGATGGCTGATTTATTGGTTTCGGATTTGTCATTTATTTCATTAACCAAAGTATTACCGAATTTAAAGACTCTTATGAATCCGGATTTTCATGAAATGATTTGCTTAATTAAACCACAATTTGAAGCAGGTAAGGATTTAGTAGAAAAAGGCGGTGTCGTAAAAGACAAGAATACGCATATTATGGTTATTGATAATGTTCTAGCTTGTATAAAAGAATTAGGTTATATAATAAAAGGACTTACGTATTCTTCAATCAAAGGTCCTGCCGGAAATATAGAGTATTTGGTGTGGCTTGCAACCTCTGGCGAAGAAGTTGAAATTAGTATAGAAGATATTGTTAATTCTGCGCATGAAAATTTGAATTAATCGATTATAGGTACACAATTGTAACATTTTCTTAATAAACTCTAAAGTTTTTGAAAAATGTGCCGTTATATAAAATAGAATACTTATGTTTAGTGATAAAATATATCAAAATAAAGGAAAGCAATGGATAGAAATTTAGAACAAGCAAGAGCGTATTTATCCCACAGCAGAACAGAAGATGATGCTGCAAAGAAGCTTGAACAATTTAAAGAAAAGCTTAAAATCTTTGAAGGCATAACTAGTATTGCACAGGCAAGAAAATTGGCAAAAGAGAATTTTTATATTGAAAATGATGTCAATTATATCAATCTTGAAAATGCAATGTGTGTCATAGTTCAATCCGCAAACGATTTTAGGGTTTGTTTAGAGGATGAAAAAGAAGTTATTTTATATAGTATTACAAAACCAAAAGAAAAGAAAAAGCACGATGATAAAGATTAAACTTGTAGTTTCACCATTGAGGCGAAGCTGGTAGTCTTAAAATTAGCTAGTAATTTTAACCAAGAAGCCGACCAAATGTCTACGTGCGTAGCACTCGTAATGACGGCACACCAATAGAGCAAAATAAAAAATATCAAATTTACCCCACTTAAAAGGAGCATATCATGACAGAAATTAAAGGACAGTATTTGTACAATTTAAAGACCGGTCAAACAATCGGACGAAATAAGGATGATGTTAAAACTTCTGAAGATAAGAATCAATATTCTGTAAATGGTGTAAAACATAATTGGGAAACTTATCAGTTATTGAATGACATAAGCAACGTGATTGATTATGACTATGGAACGGTAGAAGACTTGCGCTTAAGCCAAATTGTACAGTTGTTTACTCAAGGAGATATGACTGTTGATGAACTCCAAATTGGTTTGAAATCTAAAAAAATTGCCGATATTAATATAACAGAAAATAACGGTATAACTACAGTAACTTTTACTTATGAAGGTAAAAAGTATACTCTAAAATGCTCTACAGATGCTGCAAAATCTCAAATTGATGATGTAAAAGACGATGCAACTAAAAATGTTACTATAGAAGGTGGTACTACAACTCCTGCGACTCCTGATTCAAGGGCTTTAAGCCAAGAAGAATTTGAAGCCAAAAAGAATAATAGTAATTTCTACAATTATAATGGTGAGAAGCGAAGCATAAGTATAGGAAACGTAGCATGGGTAACATATTCTGATAAAAATCAACCTGATGGAGTTTATGGAGCATCACTTCCGAGGTTAGATATTGATGTTTATGCTAATGAGCTTGAAAATACTCCTGAATATAGAGAAGATGCAAATAATGATATGGCTGCAGAATGGAGCTATCTAGCGGATTTAACAGTTCAAATGTGTGATAAATTAGGTATAGAATATACTGATAGACATGATTCAATTGATGCTATTTTTGACAAAAATCGTTTAACAAAAGAGCAGGGTCAATATATCAATTCTCATCCGGAAGAATTTTTTGGAATGAAAATCAATTATGATGAAAACGGTGAACGTCAGGGAATTTATTTGGGTGCATATTATGATTTATATTGTTATTCAAAATATACGCAAAATTCAGATTTTATGAATATAAAAGATGTTTATTGGAGTCAGGTTGATAAATTTAGTAAATCATTACAAATGAATCAAGGTACTAACTTGATGACTACTCCAGAATGCGATGGCAATACTGTTACATTCACTGATGAGTCAATAGAAATGATAAAAGAGATGTTAATGAAAGGTCGTGGATTCGACAATGAACATCATGCTTATAACAAAAATGAATATGGCTTTGTTCAATTGTTAGGTTTAAATCAAAACTCTAGCGAAGAAGAGATTCGTCAAAAAATTGCAGATTTTTGCTATAAAGCAGGTTCTACTGATGGCAAAACTATTTTGGTAGAAGATTATTATAACGCTCTAGCTGTGGCTAAAGTTGGTATATCTGGCGGTTCATTGTCAAATATAGATTTAGAAATTCCTTTAACATATGATGAAATCTCAAGAAATATTAACAATGCTCTATATTTAAAAATAGAAGAATGCGAACGATTGGGCATTGATATTTCAGATTTAGGCATAACTAAACCATCTCAATTTATAAAAGTAAATGCGTCTGAGGCCTTCAATGAAACAGGCTTAATGAATGGTGGAGTAAAAGATGAGCGTTATTCTAATAGATTTTATAATGATGATGTAACTAAACCGGAAGACCCTTGGATTGATGTACCTGAAGATTACAAAAGTCCTGATGGAGATACTAGCGGTGTTGGATACTTTGTATGTGAACTTAAAGAAAAATATCCTGATATTTATGAAAAATTTAAAGACATTTTCCCAGAATACGGCAATGGTCACGGTCAAAGTCGGTCAATAAATATATGTATTACTAACAACAGATATTCTGATAATCAGGATTTTAGAAAACTTTTGATGTACGCAGCAGGTGTTTCTGAAAGTGAAATAAATTCTATATATATGAATTCAGATGCTCAAAAAATAAATGAAAAGGTTGCAACAGCTCTTGGGGGTATTGTTGACGGACCTTATATTGCGAGTGATATTGAATTTGATGTTATAGATTTGATGAACTACTTGTTAGGTAAAAATGATACCGGCACTAATTATTTCTATGCTTCTGGTATTGTTTCTCAAACAACAACCTCTGAAACTACAAATTCAACAAATGCAACGAACGGTATTCACTACCAATATGAGTATGAAGAAATGGGCTCAGGTGGAATTAGTGTTAGTTCTTCTGAGATTACGAATGATTATGAAAATAATAAAAAAGAAGCTCGTGACAACTTCAGAAATTATATTAACAATAATTCTTATTTAGGGCTGCAAGTAAATTCTGATGATACAATTACTTTTGATGACAACTTTATACAAACATTGAAGCAGTATCTGCAAGCTAATCTTGTATATAGTGGAAGCTATGTAGAAATAGTAGAAGGTCAAAAACTATATAGTAATGGTAATATTGTAAGAAATACGCTAAAAATGCTAGGTATACCATATCAAGAAATGAAAGCTTATGCAGAGGATGAATCAAAGCTAAAATCTGCAATTGAGTCATATTGTAAGTCTTTAGGTGCAACTGACGGTAAAACTGTATCATTAGAAGCATTTTTCAACAGTGTTGGAGAAAATAAGGCTTTGCCGTATGATGTCAAAACTGATTCTGAAACTTATAAGGCAACAGAAGTTGATGCTTATATAAAGAAGCTTAGAGATAAATATCCAACAATTGCTGATGCAATTGCTTATGCGTTGAACTATGATGTGAATAATCCTACAAAGTATTTTAATGTTGATGGTAGTATAAACTTAGATTTATATTTATCTGATATTACATTAAGCAGGATTCCGGATGATTTAATTGGAGCATTAAAAGAAGCCTCAGGAATTAATGATACTGATTCTGTTTCACAACAACGAGAAAAACTCTTAAAATTAGCAAAAAATATGGGAAGCAGTGGTGCTTGTACCTCATTTGCTAATTGTGGCACTATCGATATATTAGATATGACAAATTACCTGTTGGGTGATAACTCTTCTGGCATCAATTACTTTGAACAACTTATTAACAAACAAAATGCTGCCGGTTATGAAAGTGCGAACAAGCGAAATGATTTAAAAACACAGGAGCCTCTACCTACTGATAGTTCAATAGAAACTGTTCGTGATGATGACCTTAATAAGGTTGCTGCAAAAGAAGGCGAATTTGAAAAAAGTGCATTGAGTCAAGAAATTAGCTCTTATATACATGAACTTGTAGATCCAATATATACCAAATACTTTGGTAAGCTAAATAGTGATAGTTATTCTCCTTACTTAAAACGTGATTATGATATAACTGAACAAAATGACTATAGAGGACCACATTTGTACTCTTGGAAAAAAGAAGAATACAAACAGGATTATATAAATGAAGTTGAAGCTGCTATACAAAAGGCATTGGAAAAATATTCTGATGATTTAACAAGTATAACATTTGACGGATGGTATATAAATTTCACAACAAAAGATGATAGTACTTTTGCAGGTCCAACAATCTTAGCTGGTGACACCAGTGACAATGGTAAATTGGGACGATTTGGTTTTGTTGAAGATACTCCACCTGTTATAGATACTCCAAGAATATATACATCTGCTCCTAGTTTAATTGAAAAGAATTATCCTGAAAAAGCTCCTGCATACCATGATATTTATGGTGACGAAGACAAAGAGGTTGATTTGTACAAAACACCTTGGGACGGTGTACTAGTTGATTTGGACGGCTACGTATATTTATATGATGTAGAAAAAGAGCGATATATAAAGTGTACGCATAATGTTGACGCAGGTGCTCTTGCTACAGGTGATACGAAAGCTCTTAATAAATTTTTAGACGATGACTGTTTTAATCCAGAAAAATCACGAGATTATGATGTAGCCAGATTGGTATTATGCAATATATATGGTTATAATTTAACGACGGCAAGTAATATTTTTGAAAAAGATGGCAAGTATTACCAATTTGATACAAGAAAAGCTACAAGTTATAAATCAACTGATTTTGATGCTACTTCTCCTGAAAATTTTATATCAATGTTGACGGAAATTAAGTTTGTTGGTGTATCAACTTCTGCTACACAAAATGGAACACCTGCTACACAACAGGCTCCAAAAGTGGTTGTACAACCAGAAGTTGTGGAAAATTCTGCTCAACAACCTATGCAAACATCAACTCTTGAAACTCAAGACAAAGTGCCGGAACAGCCTGTTACTCCTGTTACAGAAGAAAAAGAAGTTAATCCTAAAAAAGAGGTAATAGCGAAATCAGAAGATGTAATTTTAGAAATGCAAACAGCTGCGGAGAAACTGAATTTAACAGCAGCAAAGACTACCGGAACATACTACCAATTCTCAAATCAAGGTTCATATCTGTATGTTTGGAATCCTAAAACGAAGAAATTCAAAGCTTTTAGCATAAATACACGAAATGCAGACGGAACTATAAATCAAGAGTTTACGCAAACAGGTAAAGCTGTAAACAGAACTGAAGCAAATGTTTATTATGAAGCTCTTCTTGAGGCGTACAAAAATGGGTATAATTTTACTGTAAATTATCCTTGGGTATGTGAAAAAGACGGCGTCTACTACGAATACGATAAAGAAGCCGGATGTTTTAAGAAACGAGCGCATTAGAGGCTTTGATGCGAAGAAGCGAAGACGTTTAGCAGAATGCGTGGGCAAACTGCCCACGCATTCTTTTAGTAGGTAAACATATAAGTGTGGCGTGTCCCCTCTCCACGGGGGAGTTTTATGCTTCACTTACAAGTTTGTAATTTTTACTACAAGCTTGTAAGTGTGGTGTAAAGGGTGGGGGCTTGCCCGTAGGGAACTATGTAAGAAATTTAATTTATTAACATTATAAAAT
>CABQIM010000016.1 GCA_902464375.1 uncultured bacterium
ATGAAGATGACTTCTAAAACAACTTCTCACAAAACTGATGTTGGCGGTGTAAGAGTTAACATTCAATCTGCTGAACAATTAAGAGCAGAATACCAAGACTTGATTGCTAAGTTAACAGAAAAAGGACTTCTTGAAGGTTTGGAAGGTGTTATCATCCAAGAAATGGTTAAAGGTAACAGAGAAATGGTTTGCGGTATCGCAACAGACCCTCAATACGGTCCAATGATGATGTTCGGTTTAGGCGGTGTATTCATCGAAGTTATGAAAGACGTAACATTCAGAATCGCTCCTCTAACAGATGTTGATGCTAAAGAAATGATTAAATCAGTTAAAGCATACAAATTGCTAGAAGGTGCTAGAGGTACTAAACCTGCTCAAATGGAACAAATCGAAGAAACATTATTGAGATTATCTCAATTAGTTCACGATTTCAAATTCATCGATGAATTAGACATCAACCCATTGTTGATTTCTGAAAAAACTGGTGAAGGTATTGCAGTAGACGGACGTATCAAAGTTAGAATGGAAGAAGCTCAACAAGCTTTGAACTATTCTTGCAAAGATGGCGTTTGCGCTTGCAGCCTATAATCCGTTAGGATAAAACAAAATTAAGAAGGGGAAACATAAGTTTTCCCTTCTTTTTTATTATTGAAAAAGAGCAGAACATTTGCTAAAATTATCTTAGAATATTTATCAGGAGTTTCTGTATGAAAAATAAAAAGACAGTTTTAACAGTTCTATTTGCTGCAATTTTAGCATTTATTGCAGTGTTTTTTATATTCAGATTTGAGCATAAAAAAACAGAACAAGTAGCTCCTGAGCAAAAAATAGAAGAGCAAAACGAGATTCCAGACACAACAGCAGTTAAAAACGAAGATAATAAGCAAATTATCGAACAAAACGTTAAGGAATCCATAAAAGTTCAAGAAAACAAAACAAATGTAAAACAAGCAATCAAGCCAACAACAAAAAAAGGAACAGTAAAAGTTCCAGTTTTGAAACCAACAGAAGAAAAAGGAACAATACAAGGCGAAGCGACTAAAACAGAAGAAGATGTCATTAAGTCTGATGAATTAGAAAAAGAAGTTGTTGTGCCTGTAAAGTATGTTACCAGAAACACTTACAGATACGTTTATACACCGGCTAAGTTTAAGAAGAAGTAGATATTTACGAATGTGAGTATTTAAAATGTCGTAGGTCAGCTTTACCAAGCTGACAAAAACATAAAAAACATTTTGTCGGATTAGTAAATCCGACCTACTTTTTTGATATTAATCCAAAGAGTAAATGACAACCGTTTTAAAACTATGTGATGTGCCAACTTATAGAAGCACATCACATATTTAATCTAATTAATCTTCAAGCTTTTTCCAGTAAGCTTCATTAATTTCATCTATATTTGCATTTACTTTTTCTTGATATTTTTCGACTCGTTCCTGATTGTTCTTTCTTTTTGCTTTCAATAGTCTTCTTAGGTTCTTTCTGCCTTTAAAACGTCCGACGTCACGTAGTGTTTGTAGTGCATCTGCAATATCTTCATCAGTTTTAGCTTCTAACACCTGCTTTGTAATAGTTAATTTTTTTGTTGCAGGTAAATCCGGTTCTTCTTGACTATTTTCTTGAACATCATTGTCATTCTTCTTTTCGCCATCAACTTGACCAACAGTGTCTTTTTCTGTTTTTTCAACGTTCTTAGAATCGTTAGCTTTGTCAGACTGTGCAGGTGCCGGTTGTTCCGGAGCTACACTACTGTCACCCTTTGCACTACTATCTGGTGTATTTGCTTTTGGAGTAGATGTATCTTTGACTTTACCACTATTGTCTTGTGCAGATGGCGTTGTTGGAGTAGTTGGTGCGGATGGAGCCGGTGCATTTCCATCATCTTTATGTTCAGCAGGTGGAGCCTGTGGCTCTGATGCAGGCGTTTCTGGTTCAGGTTCAGATGCTGGTGCATCTTCTGAATCTTTGATATTATTTGAAGCATCATCCGGATTTGTTTCATCAGCATCATCAGCATCACCAGCATCTTCCGGATTAGCAACTTCTTCTTGATCACCGCTTTCTTGAACAGGTGGTTCTTCTGCAACTTCATTTTCTGAATCGACTTCACTGCTTTCTTCTTCAATATAATCATCTTGAATAGGAGGTTCTGCGTAAGCATATTGCTGATTTGGATCTAATGCTGAATTTAATACATTGTCTAATGGTTTAACAATATTTTCGTCTACAGATTTTACTGCATTCAAACCACCTAATGTTGGAGTTTTCATATCTTTAACATTGTCGAATAAATTATTTGAATAACCTGTTTTAGAAGTTTTTGGCTCGTTTTTTGGAGCCTCTTTTTGTGCAGATTTTGATTCAGCAACTTCTAACTCAGCTTTTCGTTTATTCAATTTTTTGAGTAGTTTAAGTTTATCAGCATTTGACAATTTGTTAAATTCAGGATTGTTAGACAATTTTGCTTGAACTTTTGATAAGTCATCAGCCTTTGCAATCATATCTTCGAATTTTGCAAAACTGTTTTCTGAATTCATTGTTTTTGGTTCAGGTTCAACTTCCGGCTTAACTTCTGCTTCCGGTTGAGCTTCAGTTTTCGGTTTTTCTGTTTTTGGAGTTTCAACAGGTTTTCCTGCAACAGGTTTTGCTGTTTCTACCTTAGGTGCTTCTACAAAATCGCCATATTTAGCCTTAAATTCATTCATGGAAATAGTAGAAGTTTGTGGTTTATGGTCAACCCATTCTGTCAATTCAATTTTTCCATCTTCAAGGTATTTAATACCAATTTGGTTTTCACCATATACCATATCTAATTTTCCATCTTTTGAATAATAGTATTTTGTTGCACCATCACGATTCGATACCCAAACTTCTTCAACAACACCTTTTCTTGATGTAATATAGCGTTCAGTACCGTCATTTTTACGTATTATATCTGTAATAGCTACATCATTGCCAATTGTTTCTGTACGTCTGACTTGATTTCCTTGTGCATCATATTCATAAGTAGTTATTTTTTTCTCACCTTTTGCAAGATAAAATCCTGTTTGGGTTTCTTTTATCCTTTGACCATTTTCATTGTATTCCCAAACTTGTTTACCATTATCTGTAGCGTATTCAATACGATTACCTTTCTGATCAAATTTTTCTGTGTATTTGCTAAATACTGTACCATCAGTGTTATAGTCTGTAACATCTTGTTTGTATTTTAAACCATTTGCATCATATGTGGTTCTTGTTTCAGACATACCTGTTTCCCAACCACCTTCACCATCTGCTTTAAGCCATTTATTTGTTGAATAAATTTCACGACCATTCGCATCTTTTATTACTTCTGTAGGAAAACCATCACCATAATCAAAAACTTCTTTTGTGTAAACAGTTTCGCCTTTTGAGTTTTTATAAACACTGGTTGTTATTTTTTCACCTATAAACTCAACAGTAGTTTTTGTTTCGGTTAAATTTTTAAAATCCGGCTCAACATACTTAGGTTCTGTTTTAATCTTGCCCTTTGCTTTTGATGTAACTGCATCTTTAACTTTATTAAAACCATTTTTCACTTTAGTAATAGTTCTACCAACAAAAGAATTTTGTCTGTTCAATTTTTTAATAGCAGCATTAACCAAATCTTTTTGCTTCAAAATTACTTCACGAGCTGTTTTTGTGATAGTTTTATCGCCAGCCATTTTATCAAGTTTTGCATTGATAGCTTCTAATTCAGCCTTGTTTTTAGCTTTTTTGATTAAGCCTTCAACACTTGCTTTAACATTAGCTTCCACTACATCTGCCTGCAATGTCTTGCCGGTTTCTGTTTTCAAAGTTGGATTTGCACTGCTAACTTCTTGTTCAAATTCTGCAGAAACTTTTGGTTCAGCTGCATGTTGAGCATTTTGTTCTACATTTTGAGCTGGTTCGTTTGTTTTTGACTTTCTTTTAAATAGACTTTTTGCTTTAGCTTTTGCACCATCGATAGCAGGTTTAACTCTATTATCATAGAAAGAACCACCATTTTCAGCCTTTTGAGCTTTCTTTTCAAGTTTTGCTTTACGTTTATCAAACGCAGCTTTTCCTTCTTCTGTTAAAGCTTCTCTATCCATTTGTTTTAGTTCATCAAGAGATGCTTTTTTGATTTCTTTCTTTTCAAATTCAGTTTTCTTCATATCAAAAACTTTTTGCTTTTTAGCAGGCAAAGCTTCTCTATCGACTTTTTTAATATCTTCTAAAGTTTTTGCTTTATCTAATCCAAGTTCTGCTTTTTGGCGTTTTCCTGCATCCAAAACTCCAGGATATTGCGCATCATTTTTTTCGAAGAATTTTGTCGCAACTTCTGCTTTTTGCGCCTTAGTCAAATCTTTGTCATTCTTAATTGCATCAAGTAATTGCGCAACTTGATTTTTATCTGTTGTTTTTTCAATTAATGATTCGTATTGTTGAACCTTATTTTCTTTTGGCATATCAGCCAAGTTTTGTTCAAATTTTGCATTCGCTTCTTGTTGAGACTTAACTTGTTCCGGAGTTAGAGCCGGTGTACCTTGTGGGTTTTCTTTAAAACTATTTTTCCATTCTTTAATATCACCTTTAATTTTAGCTCTGCCTTTTTTGGTAACTAATTTTGCTCCACCTTTTACTGTACCAGTAACAAGTCTTACCGGTTCCATTACAGCTTCTTTAGCAAGTTTTAATGGTGCTTTAGCAACATCTGCAACTTTTGTTTTTAATGAATTGTTTTTGTGATAGTCACCTACTCCTTTTTTTAATGCTTTCCAGCCAACAGTTTCGCTAAAACCGCTTCTTGTATTTGAAATTCTATCACGCAAACTAACTTTGCCTTTTGCCATAAGTGTTGCGTTGTTTTTGGTTTCTATGGCTTTAGCAGTATTTCTGGCAGTTGCACGTGTTTTTGGTGCATTCTTAACTGAACCTTTTGCCATCATTAATGACATACCAACCTGTGCACCGCCGGCACCTTTTTTCTTCCAGTTTTCCATTCTTTCGTTATTGGATAATAACTCATTTTTGTTTTCTTCATCGGCATTATCCATCTGTTTATAACCTTCGTAACCAAAGTATCCGGCAATGCTAAGTTGAGTTCCAACACCTGCTATAGTACCAATCGTAGCTGCAGCACCTGCGCCAATACCAACAGCTGCAGCACCTGCAGCAGCAACTGGCGCTGCTAATACACAGACTGTTGCTATTGCGCCACCAACAAGTACAGTAGTACAAGTTCTTGATAAGCTAAATTTTCTATTAGTTTTAGGTGAACCATCTTTATTTTTTTCAGTAATCGGTTGTCCATTTCGATCCAATAAAATTCTACCATTTTTATCTTTTTGATAAACCGGAACTTCTTCCGTAAACATGTCTGCAAACATGTTGCCAATACCTTTTGCAGCATTTTTAGCTTTTGCTTTCCAGTCGTATTTGGCAATATTTCCATCACCATCAATATATGTATCTGTTATTGATGTAAATGTATATTGTGATATTTCATTACCATATGAGTCATAGTATTTTTTGCCTTGCTTAGTATTTATATAGTATCCGGTACCTTTTGAACCTTTTACAGGTTTTGCTCCATTAGGCAAGCCTTTCTTCTGATTTTTAGTAACATATTTTTTGCCATTATAAACACAATTTGCACCTTTTAAAAATTGTTCTTTTGTAATTCTTTGTTGGTCTTTATAGTAAAGCGTATTATAATCCTTATCTACCATTGTGAAATAGCTAGGATTGCCTTCAACATAGTATTTTGTTTTCGGTTTGAATCCTTTTTTCTTGTTATAATTTGCAGCTGCTTGGGCTTTCTTTTTAGCTTCAACAGATTTTTTCGCAGCAGTATCAAAAATTGACTTACCATTTTGTTTGATTTCACGATAGCCCTTAGGTCCTTTTTGGTAATACTTGCCATTTTCTGCCTTAATAATGTTATTAGTGGCATCGGCTGCGGTAAAATTTATAACCTTACCATTAACATTGATTTTTCCCATTTTCCAGAACTCCTTAAATTTTTACATCTTATTACTGTAGTTATCGGCACTTTGAGTGGAAAACTTTAATCAAATTTCACTTCCTCTAGAGGAAGTCTTAGGTATGCAATACCTAAGACTTGCATTTCTATTGGTTTTCAATCAATTGTAACAATTTTTCAGAACCCTTAACAAAAGAAATTATATTAAAATATATAAACTTTTAATTTAATCATTTTACACTCTCTTATCAGGTGATATAAATTTTTTGCCAAGAAAATAGAATAAGTAAGGTAGAAAACTCCCCCTCAAAGTCTTGAAAATACAAGTGTCGGTTATTCCCTCTCCTAGCAGGAGATTTTTCGCTTCACTTACCGGTTGTAGGTGAAACTACAAACTAGTAAGTGTGGTGCAAAGGGTGAGGTAGAGTCTATATCACAAAGAGGAGATAATTTTGAAAAACAAAATAATATCATTAGTTTTACTATTGTTGTTAGCGTTCAATAACTTAGGAGCGGTAACATTTGCAAAAGAAGATATTCAAGCAGTTCAAACAGAGGCGCATAAATATCCAGATTATGCAAAAATGTATGTCGGCGAAGACAAGTTTGAAGGGTTTAACCGTAAAATGTTTAACTTAAATCGCAAGCTCAACAAGTTTGTAGCACGCCCTGTGCATATACTTTGGTCATCTATTATGCCCAAATACGGAATGGACAGGATTAGAAATGCTTACAACAACATTGAATACCCTAAACGGCTTGCAAGTTGTCTGCTTCAAAGAGATGGTGACGGTATAAAAAAAGAAACTGTAAGATTTTTAACCAATTCTACAATTGGTTTGGGCGGTTTGTTTGACCCAGCAGAGAAGATTTTCAAGGTTAAACCGACTAATGAAAACATGGAACAAGCTTTATGTAAATGCAAAATGTGTTCCGGTTCTTACCTTGTTATGCCCTGCCTTAACGCTTGCACTCCTCGTTCGCTATGCGGACGTGCTCTGGAAGCTGCACTTGACCCATCGGTTTATTTAGCGACACCACTTACTGCTTTAGTAAAATTCGGTTTGATGGTCAACAGAACTTCTTACATGCAGCCTTTAGCCAAAATGATTGAGAGCGATTATGCCGACCCTTATGACATACAAAAGAAATTGTACGGGATGGAAAATTATATCAAGAATTCCAATCTCGACCGAAAAGATTTACTGACTACAAATGCAGAAATTATAGAAGAGATTGCAAAAGAGGTTCAAACACCTGAAATATCCGAAAATACCGACGAGAGCAAAGAAGGTAATATAACCGGCGCGGCTGCCGCAATAGAAGACATTGAAATTATAAAAAAAGAACCGCTAAAAGCTGATATTGAGCTTGCCGATTTCAACGCGCAAACTCCAATTGTAGATTCTATGCGCACAGCACTTTTTGATAACCCTGATATAAATAAATCTATTTGGAACGAACTTTCTATCTGGAACAGAAGTTTTGCAAAACGTATCAAAACCGATTCTGTAAATATTGCAGAGGGTCGAGATGATTACAAATTCCGCTATATTTTACAAAAAGACAAAACTGCACCGCTTGTAATACTATATCCATCAATCGGCGAAGGTTCGAATGCGCATCACTCCGTAGTATTCGCCAAAATGTTTTATGATGACGGATATTCTGTAGTAATGCAAGGTAGTCATTTCCATTGGGAATTTGTAAAAAGTATGCCGAGAGGTTATTGCCCTGGAATTCCGGCACAAGATAGTGATTACATAAAACTTGTGACATCAAAAATTCTTGATAATTTGCAAACAAAATATGACTACGAGCCAAGAGAAAAAGTTGTTGTCGGAACATCCTTTGGCGCAATGGCAACACTGTTTTTGGCGGACAAAGAAAGCAAAAATAACACGCTTAATATAGATAAATTTATAGCGATATCTCCACCTATAGAGTTGATTTACGCTTTAGAACAATTAGATAAAAACAGCGATGAGTTCGATAAAAACTCTCCGGAAGTTAAGCACAAAACTGCCGTAACTGCTGCAAAGATTTTACAGCTTACACAAGTAAAAGATGCGCCTGATTTCAAAATAGATACACTTCCGTTTAGCGAAGAAGAAGGAAAGCTAATCACGACATTTATACTAAGACAAAAACTTTCAGACTTGCTTTATGCAATAGAAAATATTGCAACCGGTAAAAAAACAGATTTCTATGAAGCCTTTAATAACATGAGCTATCATGATTACGCACAAAAATATTTGTTAAAGGATAGCGTACTCACGATAGATGATTTGCGTTACGAAACAAGTCTTTTCTCGCTTGCAGATTATCTAAAAAATAATAACAACTACAGTATTTACCATTCTCTTGATGATTTCTTTACTAACAAAAATCAGATAGCAAAGCTCAAAAATATTACAGGAAAACATCTTATTGCTTTATCGAACGGTTCACACTTGGGATTCTTGTACAGAAAAGAATTTCTTGATGCTCTGAAGCAGGATATAGAAGGTAATGGCAATTAATTCACACAAAATTGTTAATCGATACCCACCCGCATTCGTAGCTCACTAACGTTCACACGACTGCGACCTCCCTAAATAGGGAGGTTTGTATTCTTTGTTAGTAAGGCTTGAGTAAAACATTCTATTGGAGTATAATACTTGCGAAATGTACGACAAACTATTTAATGCTTTAGCAAAATCAACATTCAGGAGTCGGTTTAAACTCAAAGAAAAAGACAAAGAGTATCTTAACCAAAAAGGGATTGATACAATACGTTCGCACGCAAAAGATTTTATATCAAAAAGGCTTGCACCGGCTGAAATTCCAAACGACGGTAAACAAACACCGATGCGTGGTCATCCGGTATTTATTGCACAGCATGCAACTGCGACCTGCTGTAGAGGATGTTTAGAAAAATGGCACAAGATTCCAAAAGGCAGAGTGTTGACCGAACAAGAACAAGAATATGTTGTAAATGTAATTATGGAATGGATAAAACGACAATGAGCGATTATAAAACAAACGTTATGAGAATGCTGGATAAAGCTAAAATAAGTTACAAACACTACACTTATGCCGATACAGACGCTATAAGCGGAGTAGAAGTCGCAACGGTTCTTAATCAAAACCCAGATAGAGTGTTTAAAACTCTTGTTACGGTTGCGAAATCCGGCAATCATTATGTTTTTATGCTTCCGGTTGCGCAAGAATTGGATTTAAAAAAAGCAGCGCACGCTGTCGGAGAAAAATCGGTTGAAATGTTAAAAAGCAAAGAACTTTTACCACTGACAGGCTATATTCACGGCGGATGTTCTCCAATTGGAATGAAAAAATTTTTCAGAACTGTAGTTGACTCGTCCGCATTAAACTTTGATACAATAATGTTTTCTGCCGGCAAAATCGGATATCAAGTAGAGCTTGCACCTAAAGATTTGGAAAAAGTTATTAGGGTGGAATTTGGAGAAATAGCAGTTTAGATGAATAGAGGCATAGAGGCTTAACCATTTATACCAATATTTGAGCTAAACATCTACGCATCCACGCATCTATCAGCATTTATCAGCTACTTCACTTCTGATTGAATAACATTTCCATTGAAGTATTTATTTGCAACACTAATAATATCAGAAGCTGTTACTTCGTCAATCATTTTTACGTATTCATTCAAGAAATCATATCCGAATCCATAAGTTTCAAACAAACCGATATTGGTTGCTTTTTCAGAATTTGTTTCCATTGCAATAACAAAACTACCTTTCAATCGGTCTTTAGCGTCTTTAAGTTCTGTATCAGATACAAACTCCATTTTAAAACGTTCAATTTCTGCTAAAATTTTCTTTCTGGAATAATTTAACGTTTCAGGATTCGTACCAATATAGCTCATAAAAGTTCCGCCAAGCATTTTAGGTGAATAGCTGGAGCCCAATTGATAAGCTAATCCATCTTGTTCTCTAAGATTGCGGAATAATCTTGAACTCATGCCGGAACCCAATATTGTGTTCATAACTTTTAAAGTGACAAAATCTTTTTTGTTCTGAACACCTGTAGTTTGCCAACCCAAAAATAACCAAGCAGTTTGCAAATCTTTGATGTTTTGTGAAACACTCTTTGGTGCATTAACTTTTGTTACGTGGTAATTATTATAATTTACAGCCGGATTATTTTTGTTTTTCAAAATACGACCGAAATCAGAAATCATTTTGTCAGAATCAACATTACCATTAATAGATACGATTACATTTTTTGAATCTAAGATTTTGTTGTAATAATTCACGATATCGTTCTTTTGAACTGTTGGCAATGTCTTTTCTAAAATTTTGTTTGAATGTGAATAAACACTATTTTCAAAAATTATTGTTTTAAAATTTTCTAATGCGATATTCATAGGAACATCACGTCTTTGTTTGATTTTGTTTAAAATTTCTGTTCTTTTTTTCTCAATTTCATAATCGTCAAAAGCAGAATTATTAATTATTTCATCAAGAATTTCCATAGTTTTTTCTATCTGCGCAGTCGTTGTCTGAACGTTAATAGAGAAAAAGTCTTCGCTGCAAGCCGGCTCAATTATAATACCGTTTTCATCAAGAATTTGAGCAAGTTCTTGTGCGGAATATTTTTTTGTTCCTTTTAACATAACTGCAGCGGCTAGAGTTCCTTCCCCAGGAATTTTTTCTAAAAACTCTCCACCTTTTGCAATAATACTCATTGCAATAATATCATTATTTTTATTTTGGTTTATTAAAAGTGTAGAACCGTTATCAACCTTGTATTTTACAGTTCCGTTATTTTCAGAAATTTTCTCTGCTGTATGAGCTTTTGTGTCTTTATTTTCAACAGCATTCTTCATCGATTCCGGAAGTATTATAGAAACGGCACTTCTGTTAACTCCCAAATACTTTCTTGCGGCAGCCACAACTTCTTGAGCTGTAACCTTTTTGATACTATTCACATAAGTATCGTAAAGATTTGAACTATTTGTAAGTGCCATAATATAACCAAGTTCATTAGAGATATTTGAAGTTGATTCTCTTGCATAATAAGTATCTTGGATGATTATATTTTTAGCACGTTGTAATTCTTCATCCGTAATACCGTACTTCTGAATATTTGCAACTTCTTCAAAAATTGCTTTTTCTAATTTTTCTTGACTCGCCGGTGTAAAATTGGATGTTATATAAAATATTCCATCATCTCTATAACTTCCGTTAGAAGCAGATATTGAGTATGCCAAACCTTTTTGTTCTTTAATATCCCTATATAATCTGGAGGATTTTCCACCACCTAAAATTTCTGCCAAAACATCAAGTGCAAATGTTTCGCAACTCGTAATATCAACACCTCTAAATCCAATCATCATATATCCGGATTGAGTGTCTGTATAATCGACTTTACGTTTTTGAGCTGTTAGCGGAGTTTCTTTTTTGAAAACTTTTTTTATCGGTTTTTTATAACCTTGATTGAAGCTCTGTTGAATTTTTGTAACAGCTTTTTCCGGTTCAACATTACCAACAACAAGCGTTACCATATTAGATGGCGCATAATAATTATTAAAATATTCAAGAATTTCTTCTCTTCTAATTGTACCAATTATGTCTGTAGTACCGATAACTTTTCTTTTATAAGGATGTTTTGAATACATCAAATCATTCAAGTTATCGTAAACTTTTTTAGAAGGAGTATTACCATCCTTCGCGATTTCTTCTAAAACAACTTTACGCTCTTTTTCCAATTCTTTACGCGGAATTTGCGGATTTAATAACATATCAGAATGTAAATCCATTGCTGTTTCAAAATATTCTGATGGAATTGTAATATAATAATGTGTAAAATCCTTGCTGGTAGCTGCATTTACGATAGCACCTTTTGATTCTAAAATTCTATCCATATCTCCTGTAGGGTGCGCTTTTGTGCCCTTAAAGAAAAGATGTTCCAAAAAGTGAGCAACACCATTATTTGTATCAGTTTCGTTAACAGAACCTGTTTTAATCCAAGTATCAATTGTAACAATCGGATTATCTTTTATCGGATATACAACAACAGTTTGACCGTTAGGTAGTTTTTGAACTGTATAATCAGCAGCCCAAACAGTTGCCGTAAGTAAAAATAACGTGCATATTATTAAAAGTTTTTTCATCAATAATCTCCCCATCATGAATATAATATATTCATACCACAATTTTTTCTATCATACCAGTGGGGAGGTGTAAGTAGAAAATTATTTTAAAGTATTTCGAGTAGCGTCATTGCGAGAAAATTGAGATTTTTATTTTTATAGTCTTGTATAAAATTTCCAGAATTGTCGTGGCAATCTATATCATCAGAACTGGATTACTTCGTCACTAACGTTCCTCGTAATAACGTAACGCAAGACTATGAACTTTATTTTCGCCCGCAACATCCATTGAGCGGGAGAGATGTCACGTTAGTGACAGTGAGGGAAGGATGGGGGCTAATGAATGTTTTAAGGCTAACACAGTCTTCACTATTCAGCAGAAGACTCGTTGTTAGCTTGTTCTTCCGGCTGTTCCATTGCACGCTTGAATGAACAAGTTCTACTTGAACAAACTTCAAACAAACCGTTTTTAGTATTCTTCTTTAATAATAATTCTCCGCACTCCGGACACGTGTTTCCGGTCGGCTCATCCCACAACGCGTAAGAACATTCAGGATAACGATTACAGCCGAAGAATATTTTACCGTACTTTGATTTCTTTTCAATAATCGTACCTTCACCGCATTTTGGGCACTTAACACCGGTTGAACGAACATATTTTTTACGGTTTTTGCATTCCTTACATTCTAAATATTTACCGTAAGGTCCAACTTTCATAGTCATTTCGCCACCGCATTTTTCGCATTTTTCATCAACTACAACTTGCGGTTTATTATCATCTCCGACACTATCCAATTCGACACTATCGTTCAATGAAATAATTGTCTTGCATTCCGGATAGCCTGAACATCCAAGGAATTGTGTTCCAAAACGGCTGGTTTTAACCAACATAACCTTACCACATTTTGGGCATTTTTTATCACTTTCAATAACGACTCTCTGTGCAGTTTTCATAACAGAATTAACAACTTCCATAAACGGAGTGTAGAATTCTTTCAAAACAACATTCCAAACCGCCTTATTTTCTGCAATAAGGTCAAGTTTTTCTTCCATGCCGGCAGTAAATTTGTAGTCCATAATATTTGCGAACTGGTCTACAAGCTGCTTGCAAACTGTTCTACCTAAAAGAGTAGGAACAAGCGCCTTATCTTTTTTCTCTACGTATTTTCTAGTCTGAATAACTGTAATAATCGTAGCATAAGTAGACGGACGTCCAATACCGTGCTCTTCCAAAGCTTTAACTAAAGATGCTTCATTATAACGTGGAGGTGGCTGTGTAAAGTGTTGTTTAGGTTTAATTTCCTTACACATAACCTTGTCACCTTGTTCCAAATCCGGAATCTTAGCATCAGCTTCTTTTTCATCTTCCTCGGCATCATTATAAAGCTTTAAGAAACCATCAAATAAAATTTTGCTGGTTCCGGCTTTAAGATTATAATCTCCTGCCTTTATATCAATAGTCTTGTTTGCAATTTCAGCCGGCGCCATTTGAGAAGACATAAATTTATCCCAAATAAGTTTGTATAGCTTGTATTGATCAGGCGCCAAGTATTGTTTAATACTTTCCGGAGTTCTATCAGGATAAGAAGGTCTGATTGCTTCGTGCGCGTCCTGAACATTTTGTTTTCCTTTCACATAAACATTCGTAGTTGGCGGATAATATTTTTCACCATAATTTTCTGTAATAAATTTCTTTGCCATCTCGTGCGCATCATCTGAAATTCTAACAGAGTCTGTTCTCATATAAGTAATCAAACCGACAGGAGTACCATCAATTTCAATACCTTCATATAATTTCTGCGCAACCTGCATCGTTTTAGAAACACCAAAACCAAGTTTTGAGCTGGCTGCACGCTGCAAAGTAGATGTAATAAAAGGTGCTGTCGGCTTTCTTTTTGTTTCTTTTTTGGTAACTTTGTCGACAGTAAATTCTGTTTCAGGATTAAGCAAAAATTCCTTAATCTTGTTTGCTTCTTCCTCGTTTTTAATCTCAATTTTTTTATTCTTATACTTGTTGACCTCTGCTTCAAAAAGTTTACCGTCTTTGTCCATAATTGTATGAATAGACCAGTATTCTTTTGGTACGAATGCTTCGATTTCTTCTTCTCTTTCGCAAATCATACGCAATGCTACAGACTGAACTCTTCCGGCAGAAAGCCTATAATTTCCGAGCTGCTTCCACAATACAGGTGATAACTTATAACCTACTAGTTTATCCAAAATTTGCCTTGTTTGCTGCGCACGCACTCTATCCATGTCAATTTGTCTAGGGTGGTCAACTGCATACTTTACAGCCTTCGGAGTAATTTCGTTAAACTCAATTCTATAAACCCTATCATCAGGAATATCTAAAAGTGCTCTTACGTGCCACGCAATAGCTTCTCCTTCACGATCGGGGTCGGATGCTAGGAATACTTTATCAGAACGTTTTGCCAAATCGTTCAACTTCGTGACAACTTTTTTCTTTTCAGGAATGATAACATAAGTCGGTTTGAAATCATCATTAACATCAAACCCGAGAACATTGTCAGGAAGATTTCTTACATGACCAAAGCTGGCTTCAATTTGATAACTGTCTCCCAGAATCTTTTTGATAGTTTTAGATTTTGCAGGAGATTCGACTATTACCAAAGCTCTTTCTTTTTTAGATTTTGTAGTCTTTTTTTCGGCAGCTGCTGTTGTCATACTCTCTTATACCTGTCACCTTCCGTTTTTTCGATTAAACCTTCTAATTCCATCATAGTCAATTCCATTAGAAGGCTCTCTGTTTCCATTTCCGTAAGCCCTTGTATCTCATCAAAACTCTTTGGCTCAATTCCTATTATATCAAAAATTAAATTTTGTGCGGGAGTTTTACAAGAATTTTCTTTAATTTCAGTTGGTCTAATTATTTTTCTTTCCCAATTTAATGCATTTAAAATATCGTCGCCTTGAGTAACAATTGTTGCACCATCTTTAATTAATTTATAAACACCTTCTGTATTTACATTATTAATCGCCCCAGGGATACACATCAACTCACGTCCCTGTTCAAGTGTAAGGTTTGCAGAAATCAAAGCACCACTCTTTAACGCAGCTTCTCCCACTACCGTACCGAATGACAACCCCGTCACAATTCTGTTTCTTTGAGGGAAACGGAATTTTAACGGTTCAAAAGTCGGAAAATATTCTGTAACCACAGCACCACAAGATTTCTCAATTTGCTCATACAAATGCCTATTTGTGCTTGGATAAGTATAATCAAAACCGCTAGCGATTACACCGATTGTCTTCAAATTCGATGATATTGCACTCTCATGCGATACAGCATCAATCCCGGATGCTAAACCGGAAACTATACATATATCAGTGTTAGCCAAATCTCTAATAATCTTCTTTACACCTTCTCTGCCGTTAAAGCTAGCCCTTCTTGAACCTACAAAAGCTACCGTGCGTTCTAAATTACACCCAAACAAATCACCTTTATAATAAAGCGTCATTGGCGGATTTGGAATTTGAGATAGCATGTAAGGATAATTTTTATCATCAAACGTAAGAATTTTAATATTACGTTTTTCAACTTCTTCGAAAGCTTTATCAGGATTAATGCTCTTCCTTTTTTCAAGAAAATTTTCAGCTTTCTTAATTGATAACCCGTCTATTTGTTCTAAATCTTTTTTTGTTGCATTAAAAGCGATTTCAACATCTCCAAAATAGTTATAAAGTCGTTGGATAAAAGTTGAATCCAGTTGATCTATAGCAGAAAACGCAACCCAATACTTTTTGTTCATGTCTTTATTCTAGCATGAAAGAAATGATTAGTTAATTGTTTATGCTTTATGATTATTGAATGCGCTATTATTCAAATATAAAAATGGCGGATTTCTTCGAAATCCGCCACCTTTAAAATGTTATCTCACCTTACTTGATATTTGAATAAGTCCAAGCATCAAATGTAGGAGTTTCAGAAATATTTAATTCTTTCTTCTTTTCTCCTGCTGAGCAATCATCATGAGCGATTGGTTTATACAATCTGTTGTAGTATTCAATAACCATTCTATCAGAGTTGAAGTAAGCTTCTGCTGTTCTGATAGCTTGTCTCATCATTCTAGCCCATTCTTGCTTGTTATTGTAGTAAGTAGGGATGATTTGATTTTCGATGATATCCATCATACATCTGTGGTCAGCCCAATGTCTTTCTTCCCAAGGCATATCGTCATCGATTTCTGGGTATTCAACAGTGTAACCGTTGATTCCTGGGAATGTACCTTCTACTGTCCAACCGTCAAATGTAGACAAGTGAAGAGCGCCGTTAGCGTTAGCTGACATACCTGAAGTACCTGATGCTTCGAATGGTCTTAATGGAGTGTTCAACCATACATCTGTACCACGTTTTAGCATGCCTGATAATTGTAATTCATAACCAGGTAATACAACAACGTTTTTAAGAGTGTGAGATCTGTTCAATAATTTGTTGAACATTTCTTTACCCATAACATCATCTGGGTGGAATTTACCAGCGAAGATGATTTGGATTTTGTTTTCATCTAACAATTTGTTGATTCTATCTTTATCCATTAAGATTAACCAAGCACGTTTGTAATCAGCAAATCTTCTTGCCCAAGTGATTGTTAATACATCCGGATTAAATCTCTTACCGGCTACGTTAGCAACATATTTGAATAATTCTTCTTTCATTTCACGTTTTGCAGCAAGTAATTCGTCGAATGATTTGTCACCATTCATTCTCTTATCTTGCCAGTAGTGAAGGTTAACAGCGTTGGTGATAGCTCTGATTGGGCATCTTCCGTCAACCCATTCCCACATCTTGTTAGCAACTAAACCGTGAAGTTGAGATACTGCGTTAGCAATTCTTGACATTCTTAAAGCTGCAACAGTTAGAGAGAAGTTTTCGCCACCTAATTGAATAGCTCTTTCTCTAGATGCACCTGCAAAGAATCCGCCTTCTAACAATGTATCAACCCAGTGAACTTCGTTACCGGCTGCAACTGGAGTGTGAGTTGTGAATACAGTTTTCTTTTGAACTTCTTCTAAGTTACCGTTGTATTGTCTTAACAATTCAAAAGCAGCAGGAAGTGCGTGACCTTCGTTCATGTGGATTACATCAAAGTTGTAACCAGCAGCTTGAAGAACTCTAACACCTGCGATACCAAGAATAGTTTCTTGCGCGATTCTGATTCTTTCATTTCCATCATATAATTTATGAGAAATGCTCTTAGCCCAGTCGCTGTTACCATCGATATCAGTAGTTAATAAGTATACAGGGCAAGTTCCGAATAATTCAGGATCTACTCTGAAAGCTTTAACTTTAACTTTTTCGCCGAAAGTATCAACTTCTACAGTGATACCTGTGTCTACTAAATAATCATAATATTTTCTGATATAAGCTACTTCAACGTTGCCTGAATGATCAATTCTTTGATCATAGTAACCATATGACCATAACATAGTTACACCTACCATAGGCATTTGTAAGTAACCAGCTGATAACATGTGAGAACCAGCCAAAAATCCTAAACCGCCAGAATAAGTTTTTAGCGATTGATCCATTGCTATTTCCATAGAGAAATAAGCTACGTTTGGTAATGTCATAATTTTTAAACCTTTTCTTTTATGTACTACTAAAGGACTAAACGTCCATTAAAATTATATACCAACAACATAACATTTTTTCAATCTTTTTATCAAAACTCTAATACCAAAAAACTAATATTATCTTCCAAAACCACTCAGCGACTACCTCTTACAGTTGTTAAGTTTTGTAACAAACTAATTCTTTAGAGTTACTTCTTTTTAGTTAGATGTTTAGATGCTTAGAGGCTTAGTAAAAATAAATTTACTAGGCCTCTAAGCATCTACGCTTCTATTAAATTTTTATTAGCAGGAATTTACTATCTTTAAGTCCTAAGACTTTGTGTTCTTTATCCTTTTTAAACATAAGGATATCGCCTTTGCCTAACTTAAATTTTTCTGCATCAAAATGGATTTCGATTTCACCATCCAATACATAAGCCGCAGCATCAGCTATTGACGTATGCGTATCAATAATTTCGTCTTTTTTAATTGCTACAACATTAAGACTACTATCACCATGCTCCATCAAAGTTTTTCTTTCAAATTTACCGCCTTCTAAATTAATAATATCCTTTGCTTTCATTACATCATAAAACATAACTTAATCTCCTTTCGGATTAATGTTTGGCGAAATAGAAGTGGGATTCATCCGACAGGTGGCTTAAGAGAAAGTCGCTAAGTCGTTAGGTCGTTAAGACGTTAAGTTCATTTTAATAACGTCGTTAAGTCTTTAAGTCTTTAAGTCGTTAAGTTCGTATTAAGAATTTTTATTTTGTATTTTGCTATCTGTTAGGTCTTTATATGTTATGAGCGTAAGCGAATTAAATGAACTTAACGTCTTAACGACCTAACGACTTAACGACTTAACAACCTAATGACTTTATCTCATTGTCCTCTTGAAAAAAAATTTTGTTTTTGCTAAATCTATAATAAGATTACGTTACAAAAATTTACTTAACAAATTGTAATAAATGCGATTTTTGTGTCAAATTTTGTTGTGTGTAGTTTTTTAAATATATAGAAGTTATGTGTGTAAGGAGTTTGTCTTATGAAGATTAACGCAATTGGTGCTGATTATTCAGTTTTGAGAGCAAGAAACTTAAAGAATTCAAAGGTTAATGAAACGACTAAAACCAACGATACTTCAAATATTCCACAAGGGATGTCAATGATATCGTTTAGAAGCGGCAATCCCAGACACATTGCTCACGTTGTAGCAGAAGAACCATTATTTGGTTTTAATGGTGGCGGCGTTGGTACTGTCGTTAATGACTATAACTTCCTTGATAAAGATGTTGATAAAGTTGTAAAAATTATTCCTATGTACAACCAACAAGTTGATTACAAAAAAGACGTTGATCCTAAAACAGGCAAGGTAAAACAACCATTACCACAAGATGTTAAAGTAAGATATATTCCTGATAATTTGCCTGTTGGTCATCCTTTTAAGGGAAAAGAGGGCACTCCTTTTATTACCGGTAAGGCATTGGATAATGCGACAGATATGGCAAAGTTCTTAGAGAAAGAACAAGCTAATGTATTTTTGTTAGAGGAAGTTAAGACTTCAAAAATGAATTGGGGCATGGAAGAAAATGTACCTATTAAGATGTTCAAAGCTCAAAAAGATGAAAATTTAATAAAAGCAATGGACAAAAGAGGCATGAGCAAGGATTTGCAAAACAAATTAGAATTTGTTTTCACTTATGTTGATTCTACTGCAAGTATGCCAAAACAATATGCAGATGGAATGAGCTATTCTACTGCAAGCGGTTCTGAATTAGAAAAAAGATTTGCATCCGGTTGGAAAGGTCAAGATTACGCAAAATTTGACAAAGCAACAGTTGAGCTTATGCCATCATTAAAAGAAAAATTTGGAATTGACCCTAAATACTTCTTATGTTCAGACGGTCAATCAATGTTTACAATGCATTATGCAGCACAAAAGAATGCCGGTGGTGATTCTTACTGGCAAGATAAGTTTTTAGGCGGTGTTGGTCACAACATGAACCGCGGCTACATCCAAGAAATGGGTGCTCGTCAAGCAATTGTTAACTTAGGCGCTACAAAAGAAGAGTTAAACAAACTTATTAGTTCTCCAGAATATACAAATGCTGTTAAACTCGGAAGAGAAGAAGATTTTCTTAGAGAAACTGTATTAAAGAATTTCAATAGCAAAACAAGCGGTATGAATGCTTTTTCAGTGCCTATTCATTATGCAAAAGTTGGCTATTCTCCAATGTTAACAACTGTATCAGAAGGTTATCATGATTCGATTATTTCAAATAAATTAGTATCATCACTTTATGCAGATTTAAAAGAATTAGATGAAGTTGGCAGATTCAAAGCTATCACAAACCCATTGATGGATCCAAACGTTTCCGCATTTAAACCTGAAGTATTGCAAGGTGGATATAAAAACGATTCAAAAGTTAAATTGGCTGATGGGACAGAAGTTACCGTTCCTAAATTCCAAGTGTTTGATAAAAATAAAACAGATTTAGCTAGTGTAAGAGAAGTTAAACGTCAAAACAAAATCAACTTATTGGAAAGATTTAATAAAAAATTTATTAACGCACAATTCTATGATGCAGCAAACAAAGAATGGATGGCTGCTGACACAGGTAGAATGCATATTCTAACAGGTGCTTCCGGCAGAAAAGCTAAAATATACGGTGAGATTTCTGACGAATACTTACAAAAACTTAAAAATGGTAAAGATGTAAAATTAATAACAAGCTGGGGACGTGGTGACTTCCAAAAAGGTATGGACACAGTTATTGAGTCATTCGAAAAATATGCTGCTAAGGATCCTGATTCTATCTTGATTTTTGGCGGAGATATGCAATATGAACCACAAACAGTTGAAAAATTCCAATTGATAAGTGCAAAGCCTAATATGAAAGGCAGAATGATATTGATGGATGGTTGGACTCCTGGCAAAGATTTTGCAATGGCAAGTGATGTTGCACTTCTTCCATCAAGATTTGCACCTTGTGAACTAACAGACTTAGAAGCAAAAAAATGTTTATGCACACCAGTTGTACCAAACGTTCAAGGTATGGCACAAAAGAACTTCGACCCATCACTTACTGATGAAATTGCCAAGGCTGATGCTTACAAAGGAAAGCACGAATACTTTATGACAGAGGAAGAAGCTCTAAAAGATGCGAACGCAGAAGCAAAAGCAGAATTTGAAAAAACAAAAAATAAATTGGTTGCAGAAATCAAAAAACAATATAAGGGAAAAGTAAACGAAGAAATTCCGGAAGAACTATTAAACGCTTCTATCGAAGGCAATGACAAGTATCAAAACGCTCTAAAAAAACTTAGAGATTCTGTAATTTCCGATGATATGGCTGCTTGTCTAGAAAGAGCGTTAATAACTGACAGAAACGGTAAAAATGCAGAAACAATTCTTGCAAACCAAATCAAAGAAGATACAACTTGGTTTGGCAACGGTTGGTTAAGCAAAACCGGAAAATCAGCTGGAGAACTTTACCAAGAATACCATTTCAACAATAAAGGTAAAAATATTTCTAAAAAAGATTTGATCACATTAGATTTTTCTGGATTATCAAAAGGTGGTCATACAACTGAAGTAACCGGTCAATCTGTTCACTTTGGCGGCAAAACAAAGAAAGCCGCAGCAATTGCACTCGGTATCGCAGCCTTAGCCGGAATTGGAGTTGCTGGTTATAAAGGCGGTTGGTTCTCTCCAAAATTTGAAGAAGAAACAAAAAATGGCAATCTTTCTCGTATAGGTTAAAATTTAAATATAAAATCAAGCCGGTTTTATAGCCGGCTTTTTCATGCTAATATAATTTTATGATTATAAAGAACTTTATTGAACCACCAATTGATAATAACAATTATTTATTGATAGATGAAGAATCAAGAGAAGCAGCACTTGTTGATTGTTCTTCTGTTGACAATAGAATTTGGGAAGAATTAAAGAACAATAGTGCAACACTGAAATATGTTCTTCTTACTCATGGGCACTTTGACCATATTGCCGGCATTAGACCGGATATGGGTGTTGCTGCAAATCATTCTAAGCCACAAATTGTGATGAATGAAAACGACTTAGGCTGGCTAAAAAATGCCAACAAATATTTGCCTATGTTTGGGATGCCGGAGATTACAATTCCAACGATAGACATTTTTGTAAAAGAGAGTGACATTCTTAAACTTGGCAACACTGAAATCAAAGTGATTGAAACCCCTGGACATACTCAAGGAGGAGTTTGCTATTTAGTTGATAACAACTTATTTTCTGGCGACACTATTTTTAGAGAAAGTGTTGGACGTTGCGACTTGGAAGGTGGAGATTTTGACCAAATCGTTGAAAGTATAAAAAACAAAATATTCACATTGCCGGAAGATATTTTGATTTACCCCGGACACGGCAAAATGACTTCTGTAGGTTGGGAAAAAGAACATAATAGATTTATGTAATTTTAACGATTTTGTTGTTTGCGTGTTTCAATTCCTGCAACTTTTTTGTATAATAAACTCAAAGAGAGGTGTTTATGAAGAAAACTTTAATTAAGTATCCGTTCTTAACCAAAGAAGTTGAAATATATGAACGAGATAATGGACATAAAATCGTATTAGCACACAAAGAAGGTGGTATGGTTAATATATCATCTTGGGTAAAAACAGGTTCTATCAACGAAAACGACCATAATAACGGAATTTCACATTTTCTTGAACACCTAATGTTCAAAGGAACTCATAAACACAAAGCCGGCGAATTCGACAGAATTCTGGAAGCAAGGGGCGCTATCGTTAACGCTGCGACTTGGAAAGATTATACCTTCTATTACGTTACTTTGCCAAAAGGCGAAAACAATGAGAATTTCTATAAAGCATTGGAATTGCACGCAGACATGATGATTGATCCTGTTATTCCTGATTACGAAATGGGCGCACCATTTGACGTTAACGATAAAAAAGTTACGGATAAAAGAGAACGCCACGTTGTAATAGAAGAAATCCGTATGAGAAAAGACCAGCCTTGGACAAAAGTTTACAACGCTACAAATAAAGCTATGTATACTTCTCATCCATATAAACGCGATGTTATCGGAACACCTGAAATCATCTCACAAGTTTCTCAAGAAGAAGTTATGAATTATTATAGAACATTCTACTCTCCTGAAAACGTTACAACCATCGTTGTTGGAGATTTTAATTCAGAAGACATCCTTAAACGTGTAGAAGACGGTTTTGACTGGGGCGAAAGACCACGTCCGCCAATTAGAGATATTTTGCCGGACAGACCTGTCTCACAAACGGTTTATATTGAGAACAAAGCAAACATAAATTCTTCATTTATGATGTTCGGATTTTTAGGCGCCCCTGCAAAAGATTTGAAAAACTTAATTGCTTTAGAAATGCTTGCAATAATTCTTGGCGAAGGTGCAAGTTCAAGATTGTACAACAATTTGATTGAAAACCAAAAAGAACATATCTTTAACATGATTGACGCTGAAAATTACTCATTCCGTGATGGATGCAATTTCTTTGTACAAGCAAACTTTGAACCTGAATTCAAAGATAAGGCAATTGAACTTGTTAAGGAAGAATTGGAAAAAGTTAAAACAGATATTACAGACAGAGAAATTAATAAAGCCAGAAAGAAATTAAAATCTCGTTTTGCTTGTGAAGCAGAAACTGTTTCTGATATAGGAGAAGCTATTGGTTATTATATGACAGTTTGTGACGAGTTGAAACTTGCTGAAAACTATATGCCAACTTGCGATAGTATGACAAAAGAGTATTTGCAAGAAGCCGCAAAAAAATATTTAGACATTAATCACGCTGTGATATCAGTTTTGATGCCACAATAGTGAAATTTTTAATAAGTCCCTACAGCCCTAGTTAGGGAGGTCGCAGTCGTTCTTGAGCCGTGCGAAAGATACAAATGCGGGTGGGTAGCTGTCTTTCCATTTGCCCTAAGGGATAACACCCATCCCTTCCCTCTCTGTCACTATCGTGACATCTCTCCCACCAAATGGATGTTGCGGGCGAGAATTAAGTTTTAAAAAAGTCCCCTCCTTCCCTAATTAGAGAAGGAGGGCGAGCTTTGTTTATTTATTCTTAATAGTATCATTTTTAACAATATCACCGTCTTTGTTGTATTTTGGAATTACTGTATATTGCAACACATCATTATTATCATATTTCTTTTCTTTTATTTTTCTATCATTTTTATCGTATGTTATTGCGGTATTTTCATCTGAATCTTTAACTGTATAAGAACCATCCTTATGATATTTTGTCTCAACAGATCGAAGTCCATAATAAGTTTTCCCATCTATTTTTATTGGTTTTTCATAATTTCTATAAACCTCACGTTCCTGACTATCATATCTTGTTTCGAGCCAACATCCATCATGTCCCTTCTTTGAATAAGATCTTGAACCATCATCATTTACTCTATACGCATCAATGTATTCTCCTTTTGAATTGTAGCCATCAAAATCATTTCCGTTTGAAAAAACATTTAAGAAAGCAGCCAACTTACCATTCTTATCTAAATCCGTTTGGTGAACTAAATTACCATTTTCATCTCTATAACAAATATTTTTTGGTTGTTTTGTACCTGCATAATAAATTGTATCAGCTTTTGCTACACCGTCTTCTCCAACTTTTGGCGGTACATACTTAAATTCCGGCTCTTTTTTAGCTTCTGCTTTTGGTTTTGTCATAGCCTTTTTTGCAACTTGTTCGGTTGGTGCTTTTGCCTCCTCTTTTTCAAATCCATCACAATTAATTAAGGCACCAGTCATTGCTCCTGCTCCAAAAATAGCTGCCATTGCTGCTTTTTGTGCCATTGGTGCTCTCTTAACTGCACTTAAAGCTTCGCCTGCTAATCCCATTAACTTTGATACGTTTACCATAATCATTTCTCCTTTTCCTATTAACTTTACTAATTTTCGCTATACTTGTTTTTACTTCCTCTAATATCCTCGTCAAGATATTATTACCTGTATCCCTGTGTTGAATTCGAATCCATCGTGTATACTTTTATAAAAACAAGGGAAAATGAAAAATTGCTCAGAGCAAAGAATCCCCTATCCTATCCTATCCTATAAGGCATTATACCTAAATTTGAGCCAATTTAAAACTCATCTTTACATTTGTTTACAATTTGACTTTTGTGTAGCTTTGTTAAGTTTTTGGTACATTCTATGCTCCCTACAAACTACACACGTAGACACAACTATCGGCTTTTTTAAGTTGAAAGTTGAAAATTGAAAATGAAAAGTTGTTTTTAAAATGTTAATAGTTATAACTACAAATATGGCGCATCCCCTCTCCACGGGGGAGGGTTAGGG